>JAHOYU010000244.1 GCA_019038625.1 Candidatus Latescibacterota bacterium
CAATGTGTCACATGATTTATTGTTAGAAGTTGGGACAGAATAGTTGGGCGCTACAACCAGGTGTTACTAGTGGCCCATTTAGGGCTTTGGGTGAACACAAATTCTTCACGGCAAAGTGGCTTACAAAAAACTATAACCGCCTTGGAGGTGTCCTGCACGTCCAGCGATCTGCAGTGAAAAAGAATGCTCCAGAGAAGTTACGGTTGAATCTGCAGAAAATTGTGGGAAAAATTGAAGAAGTTCTTGGATGTAGTGTCCATGGATGTGCGATGGCAGAAAGAGTTCACTTCGAATGTCAGCTCTGTGGTACGAATTGTTTGGCCAATGCCGAAGTGGTGCGTGAAACCAATAAAGCAGTTTGTCTGAATCCAAACTGCAGCGCGGAATACTTCATTGAAAACGCGGAAATAGGCTACGAAGTCATACTCATGCAAACTAACTTAAAATGCATCGAATGCAGTGGAAGCAATTACTTCCCTAACCGTGCCCTGGAGATTGGTGTAGTTTTCAAGTGTAACGAATGCAAAGTTGAACACTTGATCGTTGGGAAACAATGGGGCTACGATCTACGAAAAAATGTCGAAGTACCTCAAGTGAAAGCTAGTACTTGCGTACAAGCCGAGCCAGCCGCATTAGCAGGAAAAGCCAACGTGGGCTCAAAGGAGACGATTTCAGGGATGCAACTCAAAAAGGTGATCCAGAATAACCGACACAATATCGCGTTACTAATTGGGAATGGAATTAACCGCCATGGAGCCAATGGCACCACTAATTCCTGGGATGATTTGCTGGTAAAAATGTGGAATGGACATTTACTGCGAAATGACTTGACCGTACCCAATGGTATTTCGTTAACGGAGTTCTACGATGTGTTAGATATTCACAACGGAACTTCAGGAAAAGAAATACAGTTGCAAAAGGAGTTTTGTAGCTTGATGAAGACGTGGATTCCGCAGGACCATCATCGGGCAATAGTCCAGTGGGCCATTAAATTTGGGGCACCTGTCCTGACTACAAATTTTGAAAACACGCTTGGTGATGCTGCAAACTGTCAACTATTCCGATTCCAGCAAGAGGGATTTACTGACTTCTATCCTTGGGAGAGCTACTACTCTCAAAAGTCACTGGAAAGTCCTGATTCTGGTTTTGGCATCTGGCATATGAATGGAATGCAAAAGTACTACCGAAGCATCAGGCTTGGCCTCACACATTACATGGGCTCTGTTGAACGGGCTCGCACTTGGATTCACAAAGGAAATGAGGGTCGACTCTTCTCTGGTAAAGACATGAAGAAGTGGCGCGGAGCAAATTCATGGCTCCATATCATTTTTAATAAACCGCTTGCAATATTTGGTCTAGGGTTGGCTAGCAACGAAGTATTCCTTAGATGGCTCCTGATAGAACGAGCTAAGTACTTTGCAAAGTTCCCCGAGCGGCGGCATCCTGCGTGGTTCTATTACGATAGTGCGAACCCAGATGCTGGCAAGCATCTGTTGCTTGAAAGCGTAGGTGTAGAGCCCATTGGTATTTCGGACTACAGAGAACTCTATGAAGATCCCTGGAATTAAATCTAACAAGAATATTCAAAATAAAATTGCACCTTAGGTCCAGTCCAATTTGGCCACCGGTTCTGACTGAATCCGGCCACACCATCTGGGTCAATGGATGAACCTGCCGCACAGGATAACCAAATGTCAAATTTCGTTCTTTTACTCAGGCCCAGTGGAGGGGTAAGCAGCCTCTCATGAATTGGCCACCCCTGCTCAATGACAGTCGTGTTGACTGCCATTTCACCCAAGTAAAGAAGATGGTTTCAATTCCAAATATAGTTCGTGCAAACCAATATCCGACATGTCCAAAATAGGCTCGTACATGAACGAGTTAAGATGAATCGTGTCGGGGGTCATAAGGATTACACGGTCCAGAATCCTGCGCAAATTAACATCATTGTTGCCTTCGCAAAATGCATCATAAAGGACCCTCGTCTGATTACTACTTATGTCGCCGGTAATGGTAGAATCGTTTATAGCATCTATCATTTGCTCTTCTGCGAGAAGCCTGATTGCAATAGAAAGGACAACTTTGTTCTCCAGTTGAATTGAGTCGAGATGATTAGTACAGGACTCTGCTTCCTCGTAAATTGCATCCAAAACCAAGTTATCCCCACCTATAGCTGACGTATTCATTACTCGGTTCAGTACATTGGCAAGCTGGCTCATTGTTGCGCCAGCAGTAGCAGACTTCATGTGAAGCAGTGAAGTCAGAAACAAATAATCGTCGTCACTCTGACCACATGTGTATTCAACTAGGTTTCGAGCCATGGGAATTGTAGCCAACATCATTCGCCTGTTTTGATGAAGATTTGACTTCCAGTGCCGAAACGGATTGAAATATTCAGCCTTTACAAGCTTTATTGCTCGGTCGTTCTTTATTGCCATGAAACAGTTTCTCTGACGCCCAACCCCAAGGCGGCTCTGCACAGTGCGAAAGAAGTCAAAATTGTGCGACAGAATCAGCATGAAAAATCCGCTCTCCCCTTGAATATCCTTCAGGTACTCGATGATTGCGTACTTGTTTTTGTAGTCAAATGAATCTGCAACGTCATCGAGAACCAGTACGGTCATCTGCCCCATTTTCTTGCGGGCCTCAATTTCGAATATAACATTAAGGAGATAAAGCGCTCGCTGTTCTCCAGTGCTGAGAACAGATTGTAATTCGTTTGAGCCGACCTCGCAGACGTCGTCCCCATCACAGTATTCAAAAATAAGTGTCGGGGCCTCATCCTTCAGAATTACATCATCTTGGTTTATAACTTTCATCTTAAATGGCACCGAGAATCGGCTATGAAAGAGGTCCACGATTCGACGCCACTCGGTCTCCTGCTCTTTGGCAGTCCCCACTAACTCCGATATTTGCAATTTCGCAGTACGGTATGTCGACAAATATTCGGACATGGCGAGCATGTCTCCAAAAGCATAAGAAAGCCAGAGGTCCCTTTTGAGCCCCTCTAAATCAAGCAGGCGGGGAATTAGATCGGGGTTATTCTCCAGGTAATCACGGAACCTTCGAAGTTCGACATTACGTGAAATCAGTTTATCCATTTTCTCAAATCGGTTTGCCAGTTCTGGATCATTCAAGATCTGCTGTTTTTCAGCCTCAATCGCTTCCTGAAGTGCCTCCGGCGTGGCAATCTCAGTCTTTTGATTGTCTCTGTCTGCTAGCGACAAACTATGGTTCGCGGCAAAAAAACCGTTGTCCTGTAGGACCTTGTGAACTGATGTAGCATTCGTATGATTGAACACCCCACGGCGAAAATACAGGGAGTTAGAGACAAGTTCTTCGTACCTTTCTACATACTCCCCAAGCAAGCGACTAGTGGATGCTAAAGACAAAAACTTCAGAACCTTTTCGTTAAACACTTCGAGATACTGAATGTGTTCTAAGCCGGGATTTTCCACATTTTCCATGCTCAAACTGAGGCTTTCCAAACAGGCAAAAAGGTCTCCATCAGTAACAGGAGATAGGTTCAGCAATTCAGTTTCAACTCCTCGCCGAATTCCAGATCTTCCAGCGAGTGCGGATATTGCAGTCGCTGCCTTATCCTGAATACTACCAACCAAGACTCCATATTGACGCCGAAGGTCCTCACTTAACATCAAGGTGGCTGTTTTCTCAGAGCTATAGTTTTGATCGAAGGGGTTTACGACCAATAGCTGCTCTGGGGGAATATCGGTCCCCTCCTCATCTCGTATTATGTACGATGTCGAACGTTGGGGAAAAATCTCATCGCGGGGGTTCTCTCCTCTAGAAACGTCATCGAACACCCGAGCGAAACAACTTTTCATGACCCCGTTTGGAGCATAAATCAAAAAGGTAGAACCATTGGAAGCATCAAAGATTTGGTTCATCTCCCCAATGCCATAGCAGTTCTGAAATTCGACATGAATGCGCTCCATCAAAAACCTCTCTTTTGGCAACCAATGGAAACCATGGTATGATTAAAAATATCTTTCTAGTTTCGCATGCTCACTAATTTTAATGAGCTGGCCTTCCCCTTATGAACCGAACAAATCCCGGAATTGGACCGCGACCTTACCTCGCTCAGCAAGAAAACGCTGGCGGCGGCGAAGAAATTCCACCAATGGTAGATTGTCCTCAAGCAACATCATTAGATCATAACCGTCCATAATGAAAAATGTCGGCTGTTTACCCGTAACGACCGCCTCAAGTGCGGGCTGGCTGATGCCGTTCATTGTCAGAAAAACTCCACGGGTGAACTTTGATTTCCCCTCAATCTTCCCTCGGAAGACGTAAAGATCGGATGCCGGGATTGGGTCCTGTGTCCACTTTGCCTCGAAGAGGTATATTTCGTGGTCCAACTCAAAGGATCCATCTATCTGCTCTCCGGTTACCCGAAACGGCTTCGACGGTGTCAGCTCGTTCAGTTCAAAAAGCCTGTTGAGTATCTTCTCGAGTTCTAGTCCTGCCCTTTGCCGATTATCTGAATCATGGAGCGATAGGAATTCTCGCTTGAGCCCTTCAAGACTCTGGCTGCGAGCCGATCGCGCCGTCGCTCCCAAGCGCTCCTCATTACGAACCTGTTTTACACGAGATGCAGCACGCACTCCACCATCGACTGAAAGTGACTCTCGAAACTCAGGGTCCCAGAGATCGGGAAACTTGAAATCAAGTTCGAGAATCAGTCCATTGATCTCGTCAATCTCCTTGGGATCTACTGGTTGACCACGTTTCTGCCGATACGTAAGTCCACAACGAACAACCTCAAGGATGAGGGGCTCAAACCTCCCACGACGAAACTCAAGTGTCCGCTCAAGGAGAGCGGTGATCATGGGCAGTTTACTCCCTGGCTGCCAAAAGTCGCCGACACCGACCTTCTCCGCGACAGTCTTATATGAGACGTGCCCTTTCCAGTTAGCATTGCCAGATCCTGGGAGAAAATCGTAGAGTACCTGTGCAAGATCCCGGGCTGCACGAGAGTGTTTTAATGAGAGAGCCATACAGAATCCCTTCCAACTGCCGGGAAACAACCCGAATATCAATTTGCAAAACTTCTCCGCTGCTCAGGTACAATATATTGGTGTCCCTCAACGAGTCTCGTGACCGACAAACAGTGGAACAGAGGCGAATTGATAATAATACACTGTTATCACCAAAAGTCCTTCAATATCATATAATTGCGGCCGTGAATTCGAGTCTTACACATGCTGTCGCAATGGGAGCAGCTTTCAACATCATGGCCCCACCAATCAGAAATATGTGCTTGGGTTGTCACCAAATTATTCATTTAAGCCAACAGCCCAAATAAGTCTCACTCTTCTGGGTTGTATAGAACCATTATAGAACCAGCCAATTTCAACGAATCAGCACCAATTCACTTGACGCCGTAACCTTTTACCACTAAACTACTTCCACTCGACATCTCCCAGCAAACCCGGCCACGGTCACTGAGTGTCGATCAGTTTCATATAGGAAGCCTACACAGAAAATTGTTACAGG
>JAHOYU010000245.1 GCA_019038625.1 Candidatus Latescibacterota bacterium
TGGAGCCCACGACCGGATTTGAACCGGTGACCTCGTCCTTACCAAGGAAGTGCTCTACCTACTGAGCTACGTGGGCTTCTATTACCAGCCGGTAAACTTTATGGAGCGGGAAACGGGATTCGAACCCGCGACCCTCAGCTTGGAAGGCTGATGCTCTACCATCTGAGCTACTCCCGCTCTTTACCGTGCGCCGGACGTTCCGGCAACTGTCGGTATCAAAAATGGTGGGGAGGGGAGGATTTGAACCTCCGAAGGCTTCGCCGACAGATTTACAGTCTGTTCCCTTTGACCACTCGGGAACCTCCCCACGGGATCTATTTAAAGGACCGGAACGTGGTTGGGAATAGCAAAAATTCCCCCCTTGGCCGACTTCGAGGGTGTAAAACTCCTCGTTTTACGGCTAAAAACCACCCGGCCTCTCAAACTCATTGGAGCTGGCGAAGGGAATTGAACCCCCAACCTACTGATTACAAATCAGTTGCTCTGCCGATTGAGCTACGCCAGCTTAGGGCGTACTATGGCCCATAAAATTTCAAGTGATAAATAATAGAAATACCTGGCCCCCCTGTCAAGAAAAAAGTAAAAGAAAATCGACCAGGAAAAGTATGGCTGGCATGACAACCTTTTATGGCTCGATCCAGAAACCTTCCAAATCGGGAAGCCCCTGAATTTATTCTTGACCATGTCATCATATATGTGTTAACATTCCACTGTGGACAGGTAGCACCAGGTTAAGACCCGCTGGTCCTGTCCTTACCTCACGGGCTGCGCACCGGATCGACGGTGTGCGAGAATGGGAAGGAGACCTGAAATGGTCGCCGGGGTAGTAGTGCCCCTGCGGGCTTTGACTGGTCTCACAATGATACTCGAAAGGGTTGACCCGCGAAAGGGGGACCGTCTTAAAAGTAAATCCACTGGCACCAATGACCTTTCAACCCTGAGCCATCGCGGCGGGTTGCTTCAAACCTGTCAAAAGCGAGGCAAAGGCCGATTAATTAATGAGAACCAGAAGGATGGGAATTTCTCGTTCTTCGCTGTTCAACCTTTGGAGGATTTAAAAATGAAGAAGCTAGTACTGCTCGCAGTAGCACTTATGCTTATTCCTGGCGCTCTCTTCTCTGCCGAGATCATCCGTGATGGTGACCCGGCATTTTTTGTAGGCTTTTCCCCGACCGCTCAGGTCATCAAGGGTGAAACCTGGTGTGAAGACATCGCCAACACGAACTTCGGTTTCGTTTCCACGCTTTGCCCGCTTGAAGACACTTTCTGCATTCACTACTATGATCTGCTCGGTTGGGCGATCGCCGCTGATTTCCCCGAAGGTGAATGCTTCATAGTCGGCTCCGGCTCCTACTACTGGAACCAGGCCTGTATTACGGTTCCCTGCGATGCCGTAGTCGGTTCGTTCAACACTTTCTGCGCCTACATGGCATTCTGCGACGTCGAAGAAGTCTGCCAGCCTGACAGCGCTGACTGTGAAAACCCGAACGTTTACAGTGGCGGAGATTACTGGAGCACCACGTGTGTAGAGCTCGAAGTCGTCGAGTCGCCTCCGGCACTCTATATCCTTCAGGATACCCTCTACTATGTAGAGCAGGGTGCTGTCGCTGCGTATATCCCGTTCTCGATCTGCAACGGTGATCCCTGCGCCCCGGCGACTATTTATGGCTACAACATAGTCAGCAAGGGTCTGGTCGGCGGAGCGATTGACGTTCTCGACGTAACCGCTGGTATTGTTGGTGGATACTGTGAAGAGGTCTATGGCATCATCGATGCTGGTATCTCTGATGTATGCGACTATGACACTCTGACCATCATAGCCTGGGACGATGCGACTGGCACCGTCTATGACACATGCGTACAGGTCATCCACGTTGTAGAGCCTGTACCTGTACCTCTCTTCACGACGCCTGTTGTGACGATCCTGGTTCTGGCCATGATCCTCGCTGCCGCCGTCATCATGAAGAGGACTGCCATAAGCAAGGCCTAAAGCCTTTGCCTGATATTCTGACGTGAGGTATTAGACAATTAATTCGGGTCACGGAAAGAAGCCGGAAGGTGCAGCAGGAGAAAAAAGGAAAGCGTCAGCTTTCCGGAGAGAGTTCATAACCTTTCTCATCCTCTTCTTTGCCATCTGGCTTCTTTCCTATATTCTCACACGACGCTATCCTGAGTTTCTCGTATTGGCACAGAACTTCGTCGCAAAAGAGGTCGCCTGGTTCCTCTCGACCTTCGATTACAGCTTCTCGATCACTGATTCGACTTTGACCTTCCACACTGACCATGGTGGCGAACGACTTATCGTCATCGCCGAATGCACAGGCATATATACTTCGATCATATATTTCTCTATCATCGCTGCCTATCCGGCGAGGATCACCGAGAAAATTGCTGGACTCCTGATGGGCATTCCGGCCATTCACGCGCTTAACCTGGTCAGGATGGTATTCGTCTCACTCATACTCTTTCACAAAAGAGAGTTATTCGATTTCTTCCACGGTTATCTCTGGCAGGTCGCTTTCGTCATCTTTATGCTGCTTCTGGTGATCTTCTGGATGAGCCGCATGGTAAAGCCACGCAAGGCGCCACCATCCTCTCCCACGAAAGAATCGCATGAGTGATACCAGAGACAATAATGATATCAACCCGGTCACGCGACTCCTCGGAAGTCTTCCCTCGTTTTTTCTGAAATTCCTCGGAGCTTCGCTGGTCCTGTATTTGATCTATCTCAAGGCCGGTTTTATATACATGCGCCTGATCGCCTGGGGGGCGGGCCCGTTACTGGCTATCTTCGGCCGTGAACTTGTGATGGAAAATGCACTGAAGGTGACTGAGGAGATATCACTCAACCCGGTCGTCTATATCTCGCTGGTATTCGCAGTTTCGGGGATTCCCTGGAAGGAAAAGATAAGGCCGGCCATCCTGGGCGTGATCATCCTGTCGGTCGCAAACATACTTACCGTGTTCCTCGTTTTTATGAGCTATTACATGAAAAGTGAGACGCTCTGGACCAGCACGGAGTTCTTCAACCTGACGATAAACTTCTTCCTGCCGATACTTTTGTGGTTCGTCCTGATGCCCGTCGGCGGGCTCTTCACTCCCCGGCGTCCGCAGGCTTGACCTTCGAACCATCCGGTCCGTCCTCTATCGTATAACCGGCCCCGGCCACCATTGCCCTGATCTCGTCCGCCCTTGCCCAATCCTTGTTCTTCCTCGCCTCTTCCCTCTCCCTGACCAACTTGACAATATCCTCCGGCACTTCGACATCTCCCGACGGGAGCCCGTCCCTGAACAGACCGAGTATCTCATCGAACATCTCCATAAGGGCTGTCAGCGCCGCTATCCCGGACCTGTCGTCTTCGATCGAGGCAGGATCCTCGGCTTTGAGCCTGTTGACTTCCCTGACCAGTCGGAATATATGCCCCACAGCCTCTCCGCTGTTGAAGTCGTCATCCATCGCCTCCAGAAAGTCACTCCTCACCTGAGAGGCCAGCTTTTCGAGGGGACTTTCTCCGGTAACGGTTTCCTCTCCGGCTCCGGCAGGACCTTCTTCTGAGGAGGAAGTGTGCTGCCGTGAGGATACCTCATCGAGATATATGCACAGGTTTCTTATCCTGTCAAACCCGGCACTGGCCTCTTTGAGTCTCTCCCTGCCGAATTCTGTCGTGGACCTGAAATGCGTAGAAAGAAGGTAGAACCTTATGATTTCACCGGGGAATTCCTTCACGATATCCTCGATCGAAAAGAAATGGCCGGTCGACTTTGACATCTTCTCGCCCTGGAGGTTCAGCAGTCCGTTGTGCATCCAGTATTTCACATAAGGGTTGCCTGTGGCCGACTCGCTCTGGGCGATCTCATTCTCGTGGTGAGGAAAGATCAGATCCAGTCCGCCGCCATGCATATCGATGGTATCACCCAGATACTTCATCGACATCGCTGAACATTCGATATGCCAGCCCGGGCGTCCCCTGCCCCACGGCGAATCCCAGGCGGGTTCGCCTTCCCTGGCACCCTTCCATAGAGTAAAGTCCAGGGGATCTTCCTTCTGCTCTTCCACCTCTATACGAGCTCCGGACTGCAGTTCATCGATCTTCCGGCCCGAGAGTTTACCGTAGAAAGAGCAATCCCTGACCCGGAAATAGACATCGGTCCCACTCTGATATGCGAGGTCCCTGTCAACAAGCTTCTGGACGAGGGCAATTATATCGTCAATGTGTTCGGTCGCCTTCGGATAGATATCAGCAGGCAATATGTTAAGTTCTTTTTCGTATTTGAAATACTCCGCGATATACCTCTCGGCGACTACATGGAAATCAACACCCTCGGTATTCGCCTTTTCGATGATCTTGTCATCGACATCGGTGAAGTTCTGAAGGTATGTCACATCATACCCTTTGAACCTCAGGTATCTCTTTATTATGTCCCCGGAGACGAAAGCCAGCATATGTCCCATGTGCGGCTTGCCCTGTACGGTCATGCCGCAGAAATAGATGCCGACCTTTCCCTCGTGGACCGGGGCAAACTCTTCCTTCTTCCTTCGAAGCGTATCGTAGACTTTTAGTGTCATTCTATCCTCCCGGCGACGGATCGTCGAGCCGCGCTGGAAATATCTTTACGTCAGACCTTCTATGGTAGCCGGGCCGAGGGTCCTGACGACCTCGACCAGCAATTTAACCGTATTATCGAAATCTTTCCTGTTCAATATTCCGGCAGAACTGTGAATATAGCGCGTAGGCACACCAAGGACAAGAGTGGGAACCCCCGATTCGTTGAGATGGATCCTTCCTCCGTCTGTTCCGCCAAATGGTATCGCACTGAAATGAAAAGGTATTTTTTTCTTTTCCGCGATCGAGGCGACATGGTCCCTCAACTGCGTGTTCGGTATTAGGCTCGCGTCATAGACACAGATCGATACACCTGCGCCCAGCTTCTCCGTACTCCCCTCTGGTGATCCGGGAAGGTCGCGGGCGATATTTACGTCTACAGCTATACAGACATCGGGAGCGATCGTGTGGCCGCTGGTCACTGCGCCGCGTATCCCTACTTCCTCCTGGACCGTGCCGACCCCATAGACGGTGTTCGGAAGCTTGAACCTCTTCAACTTTTTCAATGCCTCGACGACCACCAGGCATCCCGCCCGATTATCCCAGGCCTTGGCCATATACGTCTTCCCGCCGCTCAATATTGTAAATGGAAAGTCGGGCACTACCGGATCTCCCGGCTTGATACCGAGTGTTTCCGGCTTCTGTTTTCCTGAAAGCCCCACATCGATGAAAAGGTCTTTCGAGTTGATAGGTCTGTCACGTTCTTCCTTCTCCATTGTAAATGGACTCTTCGACGCGACCACTCCGACAATCTCTTTCCTGGAAGTAAAGATCCTCACTGGAAGGCCGATCAACCTCGGCACCCACCAACCACCCAGAGTATTGAACCTGATATATTTACCCGTGAAATGGGATACCATCAAGCCGATCTCGTCCATATGCGCGGCAAGCATGACCTTCGGGCCTCCCTTGCTGCCGGCCAGCCTTCCGATGAAAGAACCGAGCCTGTCCTTTTCGATGTCGCAGACAGGGGCCAGCTCCCTTTCCATCAGGGCGAACACTTTCTGTTCGGCCCCCGACACACCGGGTGCCTCTGTGAACTCTTTCATCAATACTTCAAGTCGGTCCATCTCTTCCTCCAGCGTTCAATCCCTGTCCAGCGCGAGAAGGCATATCTTCTCCACAAGCTGCCCGAATGATATTCCTGCCTCGCCCGCCGCCATCGGCACAAGGCTGAGGCCTGTCATGCCGGGTAATGTATTCACTTCAAGACAATAAGGCTCCCCGTCATCCGTCATCCTGAAATCGGCCCGGGCATAATCCCTGCAACCCAGCGCATGGTACGCGAGGACCGCTTCTCTCCTCAGCCTGTCGGCCCATTTCCTGTCTATTTTTGCCGGCACCTCATACCTGCTGGTTCCTTTCGTATATTTACTCCGGTAATCGTAGAACCCGCTGAAGGGGATTATCTCGACGACCGGAAGAGCAATGCCGTCAAGGATGGCGACTGTCATCTCTCTGCCCGGGACGAAACGCTCGACAAGAAGCTCATTACCATACCTCGCCGCTTTCGCGAGAGCCTGGCCCAGCTTTTCCGGGGCAGGAAGATACGAGAACCCTACACTCGAACCCTGGCAATTCGGTTTGATTATCGCCGGGAACCCGATCCCGCTCTCTATCGTCTCACGGACTCTCCTCGTCTCTATATCTCCTCCGGTGACCGTAAGCATGTGTGGCGCGGTCTGCACTCCAGCCTGATTGAACAATGCCTTCGACCTGTCCTTATTCATTGCCAGGGCACTTCCCATGATGCCTGTCCCTGTGTATCTCACTCCTGCCGATTCGAGTTGTGCCTGAATTGTTCCGTCTTCTCCCGCACCCCCGTGCAACGCGATGAATACGACATCGGCTGAGAGTATCGCGTCCGAACCAAGCCATTCGAATCTCCTGTGACGGTCCAGGTGAGGCACTTCTCCCGGCGGAGCCTCACCGATCGACACCCGGTCCGGCTCACCCTGTCTGTCCATCGGCAATGCCGGATCGATCGCCGCGACCTTATACCCCAGCCCTCTCAATGCTTCCATGACACCGAGCCCACTCGATATGGAGACTTCCCGCTCCGGTGAGTCGCCGCCCAGAAGTACTGTTATCTTTATTTTTCTTTTTCCCATCGTTTCCCGCTTCCGAGACCCTTTCACATTATCCGGCCGCCTCGAGGGCCCTAATCACGTCGTCCTTACCCTTGACAATAAGTATAGCTGTAAGATCGGGACCATGCCCCCTGCCGGTCACGGCCGCCCGGAGAGGCATATAAAGCCCCTTACCCTTCACGCCGGCTTCTTTTCCTGAATCTTTGATCACCTGTTTGATCCCCTCGACATCCCAGTTCCCGAGCTGAGCGAAAGACCGGGCGAATATTTTCAATAACCCGCTACAACCATCGAGAGCTGCTACCGCGTCTTCGTCAAACGATAATGGCACAGGTATGAACGGATCGATTTCCTGTTCTATCATCGAGAAGTGTGGAAGTTTGTCGGAGAGGATATCGAATATCTTTCCGAGAGACTCGGCTTCATAGCGCTCCCGGATGGCCTCAGGAAAGAAAGGTGTGGCCTGGTCGAGATATCTTTCTGAGCCACCCGCCCTGACATGCGAGGCAGAGACCCAGTTCAACTTGGTCTCATCGAAAATGCTGGGACTGTCCGATACCCGATCAAGTTCGAACTCCCCGATCAGATCATCCATCGAAAGGATCTCGCTCTCACCCTTCGTGGACCAGCCTAGAAAGGCCAGGTAGTTTATGATCGCCTCGGCAGGATATCCCCTCTCCCTGTAGTCCCTGATGTTGGGGGCGCCGTGTCGCTTGCTGAGTTTGGTCCTGTCCTCCCCGAGGATCAGCGGGATGTGCGCGAACTGCGGCTGGTCTATCCCGAGCGCGTCATAGATCATCACCTGGCGCAGAGTGTTGGCAAGATGCTCTGCTCCCCGGATCACATGCGTTATCTTCATCAACGAATCGTCCAGAGCGGCCGCAAAATTATATGTAGGCAGTCCGTTCGACCGGAGGATCACAAAGTCACCGACCATTCCGGCGGGAAACGACACCTCGCCCCTTGCCATGTCGACTATCGTCCTGTCACCTTCCCCCTCGACACTGAACCTGATACTCTCCGGGAGGCCGCGACTTCTGCGTTCATCCCTCTCCGCCCCGGTAAGATGTCTGCAGGTACCGTCATACTGCGGCGGCGCGCCGGCATCCTTCATCTTTTCGCGCTTTGTGTCGAGTTCCTCGTTGGTACAGAAACAGGGAAAAGCCTTTTTCTCGACGACCAGCCTGCGTGCATACTCTTCGTAGATATCCATCCGCTCCGTCTGCCGGTATGGACCGAGATCTCCACCCTTACCAGGCCCTTCATCCCATTCGAGACCGAGCCAGGAAAGATCCTCGAGAAGTTTCTCTTCGAATTCACCGGTAGATCTCTCCCTGTCCGTATCCTCTATCCTTATTATGAATTCGCCGCCCGTATGTTTTGCGAAAAGAAAATTGAACAGCGCCGTCCTGGCCCCCCCTACATGAAGGTGCCCGGTCGGGCTGGGCGCGAATCTTACTCTCGTTTTCTTCAAGAGACTCCTTTCAACCACCTCGGGGAAAGAGGATGACAACGGCCCTCGCCGCCATCGCTCTGCCCTCTCCCACGGGGCCCATTCCCTCACCTCTCGTAGCTTTTACAGAGATATCATCGCTGGAGACACCGAGAGCTTTTGCGATATTCCCCACCATCCGGTCCCTGTAAGGGGCCAGCTTTGGTGCCTCGGCGTGGATCACAGAATCGACATTCCCCAGTCTATATCCCCTGTCCTCCATCAGAGTCCTGACACGACGAAGAAGCTTTAGGCTGGAAATATCCCTGAATTCGTCTGTCTCGGGAAAATGTTCCCCCAGATCACCCAGACTGAGTGCTCCAAGGACAGCGTCACATATTGCATGTACCAGGGCATCTGCGTCCGAATGTCCGGACAATCCAAGCGGGCTCTCTATTTCGACCCCGCCTAGTATGAGCTTTCGCTCAGAAGAAAGAGGATGAATATCATAACCGATTCCGATTCTGGGATCTCCCGTCAATTCAACCTTCCTCTCCTGAATTCTCCATGTCAAGAACACACTCCGAGAGAAAACTGGAGCTTATCCCGATATCATCCTTCACCGTGACCTTGATATTCCATCTCTCCCCGTCAACGACTCTCACGGGAAGTCCGGCAGCCAGCACAAGAGAGCTTTCGTCTGTGGATGTCCTGATGACATCTTCTGATGTCGTGTATGCCTTTCTCAACACATCCATCCTGAACGCCTGAGGGGTCTGGACCGAGACGATCCTCTCCCTCGGCACTATGGTCTCCAGTTCTTCGCCCCTGAGGCGACCCAGAGTGTCGGTAGCCTGAAGAACCGGAACGGCCGCTCCCGACCTCTCCGCCTCAAGCACCACCCTGTCAATCAGACTGGCCGACACAAAGGGCCGGCATCCGTCATGAATAACGACTATGTCAGCCTCTCCAGCTTCCCTCAGCCCGATCTCTACCGATTCCTGTCTGGTCTCTCCACCCGCCACGACACGGATCGTGGCTTTTCCATCACACTCCGCGACGACTTCTCCGGCTTTCTCCTCCCAGCCGGCCGGAACCATCACAACGAACTCATCGATGCCACCCCAACGCATGAGGCTGTCGAGTGAATGAGCCAGCAGGGGCCTTTCCTCCACCGGGTAAAAACTCTTGGGCATCTCCCTGCCCAACCTCAGGCCTCTTCCCGCCGCCGCCACGATACATACTATATACTTATCTTCGATTCCCATCCTTCGCCTGTCTCTTTCCTTCTGTCAGAATATCTCCAGTTTCAGATACTTTTTCGGGTTTTCCCTGATGTCGGTCACGAGCGAGTCGAGACCGCCTATCGTATTTTCGAGCCTGTCGAGCAGTTCCCTGTCCTGCAGCAGGGCTCCCATCGTATTATCGTTTGTTTCGAGTCTGGCCGCCAATTCGACCAGGGTCGATGTGACTTTCGAAATGTTCTCTATCAGGCCGGGAAGATATCTGCTGACGTCATCGAAACGGAGCATCATCGAATCGACGTGGCCCGCGTTCCTGGCAAGTATCGAATCGATCCGCGAAGCCGACCTGGAAAACGAAGCGATCCCACTGTCCATCGATTCCATATTCCTGCCCAGAGCATTCTTTACCTGCTCACTTACTTCCACGAGGTTCTCGATGGCCGTACCGAGTCTCTCCCCGTCGGTCAGCTGCAGGGTGATTTTTTCGATATCATCGACCAGCCTGGTGATCTCATCGAGGACCTTGCCGACTCCCGCCAGAGCTTCCGAGATCCCCGGGTCGTAGATACCCTCGAGAAGCGCGCCTTCCTTAAGCATCACACCGGAATCACCCATGATGATCGACACTATCCTCTCACCCATTATCCCCCTCGTCTGCAGGACTACTTTCGAATCTTCCGGGATCCTGGCCGAGATATCGAGCTCCATTGTGATTATGACATCTTTCTCCCTCAACGAGACACTCTTCACCTCTCCCTTTTCGACTCCGTTCACGCGGACTGCGTCACCGGGATCGATTCCTCCCACCATGGGAAACACTGCGTGAAACTCGTACTTCTCCCCCCCGATCTTGAAACCTTCGAACCACATCAGCCCGATGGTGAATATCATCACCGCGATGAAGATCGTGAATCCGACTCTCAACTCAAGCGCTTTATATTCCATTGGCGGCTCCCCGTTTCGGCCCGGTCACAGGGCCGACATCGGCCCATTGGCCCTTCCTTCTACAAACTGTCTTACGAACTCGTTGTCGGTAGACCGGATATTATCCGGGGTACCTTCATGTATTATGTTTCCTTCATATAACATCGCGATATGGTCGGCTACCTTGTAGGCGCTCCCGATATCATGTGTCACGACTACCGAAGTGATATCAAGCTCTCTCTGCAGGTCCCTGATAAGGCTGTTTATGACATCGGCCATTATCGGGTCGAGCCCGGTAGTCGGTTCGTCGTAAAGGACGACCTGTGGATCCATCACTACAGCTCTCGCCAGGCCGACCCTCTTCTTCATCCCCCCGCTCAATTCTGAAGGGAACATATCCTGCATCCCCTCCAGGCCCACGAGGCTCAACTTCCTCGATACTATCTCCCTGATCTCTTCTTCGCCCATGCCGGTATGCTTGCGAAGCGGCAACCCGACATTCTCACCCACATTCATCGAGTCGAAGAGTGCCGCACTCTGAAAGAGCATACCAAAGTGCATTCGCATCTGAAACAGTTTATTCCTGTTAAATCGTGTGATATCTTCATCTTCGAAGAATATCTGCCCGCTGTCCGGCCTCAACAGCCCGGTGATATGCTTGAGAAGGACACTCTTGCCACAACCGCTCCTTCCCATCACGACGAGTGTCTCCCCGTACCCTATATCGAGGTTCAGTCCGTTCAGTACAGACTGTCCGCCGAACTGTTTTGAAAGATCCCGGATCTTTATTATGGCTCTACGTTTCATCTTTTCCCGTCACCTGCCTCCGAGATCGTCACGGCGCAAAAATCACCCTGAAGATAAGGGAAGCCAGCAGATAATTCGCGACAAGGATCAGGAGACACGAAGATACGACGGCCTTCATCGCGGACATGCCGACACCTTCTGCTCCGCCCTTTGTGTTGAACCCGAAGTAACACCCCATAAGGGCGATGATATATCCAAAAAAGAAGGCCTTGATAAGCCCCCCCACAATATCCTGATATCTGAACAGAAGTCTAAGGCCGCTCTCGAACATATTGAAGCTCACCCCGATCGACACCTTCGCCACGATCATCCCGCCCAGTATGGCGAGAAAATCGCTGAAAACGGCAAGCACAGGAAGCATAAGTGTCGCCGCGAATATCCTGGGCAGCACGAGATATTCCACCGGATCTATCGCGATCATCTCCATGGCATCGATCTGCTCAGTCACCTTCATCGTACCAAGCTCTGCTGCTATTGCGGCGCTGACCCTTCCCCCGACGACCAGGGCGGTGAGTACCGGGCCGAGTTCGAGGGTGACCGACTTGCCGACGACGGCGCCAAGATACCTCAGAGGGATCAACCCTTGAAACTGGTATGCCGCCTGTACGGCTGTCACGGCTCCCACAAAGAGCGAAGTCACCAGGACCAGCGGCAGAGAACCGGTACCGATCCTCTCCATCTGTATAAGCATGCTTCGGAAATTCCGGAAGATCCGGGGAGAGATATGGTTGATTCTGCATAAAAGGATGAATACTCCGCCTACCTCTTCTACAAACCCGAGGAAAGCACGGCCGAGCATTGTGAAAAATCTCAATTTGACCTCCAGGATCCAGCCCTGTCCCCATCCCTGGGAAGGAGTTCACTCCGGGACAGCAGCCCTCCCTCAGGCTAGAAGACCTCTTCCCCCCCGGGAATATCGACTGTAGCCATCGAACGGAACCGGGTAAACTGTTTTTCGAAGATCAGGTCGACTGTGCCTGTCGGCCCGTTTCTCTGCTTACCTATGATCAGTTCAGCCTTCCCCTCCTTCTCTGGATCACCCGGGTCGTAAAACTCCGGCCTGAAAAGGAAAAGGACAAGGTCCGCATCCTGCTCTATTGCGCCCGACTCTCTCAGGTCAGAGAGCATCGGCCTTTTGTCGCCCCCTCTTGACTCGACAGCGCGTGAAAGCTGGGATAAAGCGATGACAGGCACTGAGAGCTCCTTGGCGATCGCTTTCATCGTCCTCGATATAGAGGATATCTCCTGCTGTCTGTTGTCACTTTTTTCGCTGGCCCTTGCAAGCTGGAGATAATCGACCACGATCATGGACAGGTCGTGTTCGGCCTTCAGCCTGCGAGCCCTCGCCCTCATATCGAGAGTAGTGATCGCCGGCGTGTCATCGATGAATATCTTCGATTCGGATAACAGGCCTGCCGCATTTGTCAGCCTCTCGATATCCTTGGCCGAGGTAAATCCTCTCCTCACCTTCTGGGCATCTACCTGGGCCTCGGCACAGAGCAGTCTCTGCACCAGCAGTTCCTTCGACATCTCGAGACTGAAGATCGCTACCGGTTTCTTTTCTTCAAGCCCGACATGCTGCGCTACGTTCAGGGCGAAACTGGTCTTTCCCATCGACGGTCTGCCGGCCACGATTACCAGATCACTCGGATGAAAGCCCGCCGTATACTTGTCGAGATCTACGAATCCTGTAGAAAGGCCTGTGACGCTCTCCCGCGATTCGTGGACCCTCTGGATCTCTTCAAACCGTTCCTTGAGAACATCCTTGATATGCAGGAACCCTGTGCTCACGCGTGATTCGGACACTCGAAATATCTTCTGCTCCGCCTCGTCAAGAATATCACCTGCGCCAGTCTCAGCCCTGTAGCATTCACCCGCTATCTCGGAAGATGCGTGGATCAACTGTCGGAGAATATATTTTTCCAGGACGATCTTCGCGTAATATTCGATATTGGCGGCGGTAGGCACCGAATCTACAAGAGCTGTCAGAGCAGCTATTCCTCCGACGACCTCGAGATCGCCCGCCTTGCGGAGTTCCTCCGAAAGAGTCATCACATCGATCGGCTCGTGTCTCGTGAACAGCGATACCATGGCCTTGAACAGCCTCGAATGGGCCGGCCTGTAGAACGACTCTGGCAACACTATCTCTATCGCCCTCGTCGCCGCTTCGGGCTCAAGAAGTATCCCGCCCAGGACGGCCGTCTCGGCCTCGATCGCCTGCGGCGGCATCCTCTCGATCATCTTCCCTGAACCTTCGGTCCTCATATCGTTTGCCATAATACCCCTTCCCCTCTATCAGACGGGAGACTGTCAGTCGCCGGTCCCCTCTTCATATATCTTTTTCAGCAGCTTCATATCCTCCCAGGCAGGCCGTTTGAAGTTCGGGTTCCTGAGAAGCGCGGCCGGATGGTAGGTGACTATCAGTCGAATACCGTTGTAACTATGGATCTGTTCGCGAAGTACTTTCAGCGATTTTTTCGTCTTGAGAAGATTCTGCCCCGCAACCCTGCCCAGGGCACAGATGACTACCGGATCGATCAACTGGAGCTGCCGGGCAAGGTATTTCTCACAGGCAGTCACTTCCTCCTCCTGTGGATCCCGGTTGTTCGGAGGACGGCATTTGAGAATGTTTGCAATGAAGACATCTTCCCTGGTAAAACCGATCGCCGCCAGGATCTTGTCGAGTAGTTTTCCGGATCTGCCGACAAACGGAACTCCCTGGAGGTCCTCGTCCCGTCCGGGAGCCTCGCCGACGAAGACTATCCTGGCCCCTGGATTGCCGTCGCCGAATACGGTGTTGGTCCTTGTCGCGCCGAGAGAACATCGCTCGCAGCCAGCCACAGCCTCCTTCAGTTCGTCCATATCCATCGAGGCTATGCCCTCGGGCGCGTCTGCCACATATTCGTTCTCAGGCAATCGTTCCATTCCTTCCCTGTCATCCGTCATATGCCCCACCGAGGTCTTCAGGACGATCTCGTTCCCGGTAGATGTGGCAAGACGATAGACGACCTCGTCCCCCGCGGACAGTCTGTCCCTGAAATATTTTCTTATATCTCCTTGAAGCTCGCCGCCGTTCATCTCTTCGCTTTCTCTAATCTCCCGTCAGCGGCAAGCATATCGACGATCATCCCTGCGACGCTGTCTTTGGATGCCAGAGGAGATGTCTCCAGCTTCTCTGTTCCCTTGAAAAGTGTCACCTGGTTTGTGTCAGTCCCAAACCCCGTATCCATTCCTGCCATATTCAACACCATGTAGTCGCAGCCCTTTGCGGTTGATTTCGTGACAGCGTTCTTCTCTCCGTCGGCCGTCTCCAGCGCGAACCCCACTATGATCTGAGAGGATTTCTTCCTGTCCCTTACTGCCAGGAGAATGTCTGCAGTCTTGACCAACTCTATCGAATCTATCCCTGTCTCTTTTTTTATCTTCTCCTTCGCCCTGCGTGTGGGTCGAAAATCGGAGACCGCCGCTGCCATCACAAGAACATCGCAGCGAGGCAGGTAGCGAAGAACGGCTGTTTTCATTTGCGAGGCTGACTTTACTTCCCTGATAACGTCAGCTCCAGGCGGAGGCACATCGACCTGCCCGTGAATGATGGTGACCTTCGCGCCGAGCTTCATGGCTCTAGATGCAACGGCGAATCCCATCCTTCCGCTTGAATGATTTGATAT
>JAHOYU010000246.1 GCA_019038625.1 Candidatus Latescibacterota bacterium
ATCCATAGCACGCGGCTGTCCGTCCCCATCCTGCCCTTCATCGCCCTGACCGGGTCGATCGAGGACAGGACAAAAGCGGGGTAGATCCCGGAAAGCATCCCCAGCAGAATACCGAATCCGGCCAGTCCCGGAATTATGAGTGGAGATGACAGCAAATCGAATCCGATCTCCCTGCCGACAATATTGCGGTACCCCGGCAACAGAAGGTATACGAGGCCAATAGCTATGACACAGGCCAGCAAACTCAGGAATACAGACTCACCGAGAAACTGCCTGATGAGCCCCCATCTGCTGGATCCCACGACCTTCCTTATACTGACTTCCCGAGCCCTGAGGGATGATCTGGCAGTCGAAAGATTCATAAAATTGAAACAGGCGATCACAAGGATCACGACACTTATAACCATGAACATATAGACGTAATTCCTGTTACCGTTGGCTTCGAACTCACCATTTATGTCGGAGTCGAGATGTATGCCTTGGAGAGGCTGGAGATAATATTCCCAATAATCCCCACCCGCTCGCCATTCCTTGTAACTTTCCAACCCGAACCGCTCAATATTTCTTTTTTCCAGATAATCGGCGATCTTCTTTTGCAGAACAGGCGCCTGGGTTCCCTCGGCCAGGAGAAAATATGTAACGAAATTGTTCCATGACCAGCCTGTCCTGTCCACGGCCGCCTGGAAACTGGCCATCGACAGAAGCATGGTAGGATGAAAATGGGAATTTTCCGGAAGATCCTCACAGACCCCTGTGACAGTGAATGAGATGTCTCCATAATTTCTGGCCAGCCCGACTGTTATGAGTTCTCCCCTTACATCAGTCCTGCCGAAATATTTTTGCGCCGCGCTGGCAGTGAGCACCACAGTATTTGGCTCGGTAAGCGCGGATCGGGCATCGCCATGGATCATTGGTTGGGTGAAGATATTGAAGTAAGTCGAATCGACTGCCATACACAAAGGTTCGATGAGGGTCCTGCCGTCTGACTTTATCGTGACCCCTCCAAACCTGCTGAACTTGACACCGCTTTCGATCTCGGGAAACTCGCTGGTGTATGCCCTGAAGGTCTCTGCAGACGATGAGGTCTGATTGATACTGGTCCCGCCTATCAATGCTCTCGAAGAAAGCCTGTAGATGCGATCACCCTTTTCGTGGAACCGGTCATAGCTGAGTTCATATCGGGCAAAGAGAAAGATCAGCAGACTGCAGGCTATTCCTATAGCAAGGCCAGCGATATTGATGAATGAAAAGATCTTGTATTTCAGGATATTTCTGACTGCGACTTTGAAATAGTTATTAAGCATGGACTCACCTTGACATAGTTCCACAGAGGACATGATTTAGTGACTGGGTCTCGGGGTCCGGTCTGTCTATTTAACGATTGAGAACATGAATAGTTACATGGGGTAGTAAAATTAAATGGTGGAGGCGGTGGGAATCGAACCCTATTCGACAGAATTCATAACCTATTGGCAGCGTGCGTCTTGCGTCTTTATCTGCTGATACAACAAGAGATTATATATTGAAAAGTGCCCCTTGGATTCCCCTACAGTCCCCTGGAATCCTCCCCAGTCTTGGAGACATTTTGGAGACAGCCTTAAGAAAAACCCGGCTACCAAGTCTTCAAATTACTTAACAACCGGGTTCATTAAACCTTTCGATTACCTAATAATGCCACGTACTACTGGAGTAAGATCATTTTCTTAGTAACAGAAAAAGATGATCCTGCTATATATTTTAAGAAATAGATGCCAGAAGATACTTTTACTCCATTGCTATTTGACCCATCCCAAGAAGTAGGATAAACGCCCTCGCGCAACCACTCGTTGTTATGGATTGTTTTAATAACCTTCCCACTCACATCATATATTTTCAAGGAGACTATCTCAGGCTCCTTTAAACCGAATTCAAAGATAGTCGTAGGATTGAAAGGATTCGGCATAGGTGAAGTCAAGAAATGGTTATCGGGAACTCTTCTTCCACCTTGATTTGGTGTAGGTTCATCATCGGGTTTTGCCAAAACTTCGACAGTAAAACTTGCATCGGAAATGTCTAGACCTTGTTGTTGGTTTGAGTCCTGCGCAAAAACTCGAATTCTCCAATCATTCTCTATTCGAGGGAGTCCACTTGGTATCGTGTATATGTATTCTCCATGTCCATTTTCATCTACCGATAAATTACCAGCTATATAAGTCCAAAGCCCGAAACCTCCAAATTTGTTATAACTTATCCCACATCCTACCCCTGCTAAATACTCATCCTCCACATCCCATTCTATGACCATCTCTTCAGGCGTTCTGTAGTATTCTCCACCATTCGGATTAACAACCGTGACTGAAGGAGGATTAATATCTTTTATGCCAAGAACAGTGTAATGCCATTCAACCTCAGATGGCGGACAAGGATGCCATCCACAATCTTGCCCGGCAAGATTGTAAACACGATAGACATACGTTGTAACATCAAATCCTGTCGAAGTGACGTTCGAAACTCCACAATAACCAATACAATAATTCTCATTACTAGCAGAATAACCTTTTGAAGCTACACCCCTTCCCCATACGTTTGGTGTAGTAACGTAAAGATCATTATACTGGATAGTTTTAGTGACTTTATATTGATGCCCAATCTTAACACCCCATAATCCAGTTTTAAAAAACATTCTTTGAGATTGTCCCAAATCGGTAATCGTTCCTCCACCGCTAGAATTCAAATGGTCATAGGAATATGGGGGCAATAGCAATTTGAATGCCTCGTGAACATCAATCAATCCATGCCCAGTGTGCTGGTCCCATCCTGGAGCCAATAAATCACTTGCTGACAGAATGAGAAGATTCTTCACGTCGTCATTGTAGAGATTAGGATCGTAAGAAAATAGTAAGCTAGCCGCTCCTGTAACGTGTGGTGCTGCTGCAGAAGTACCTCCAAAATATCGAGTGTAACCATCAGGATATTCCAAGGTTGGTGTCCATATTCCTGGAGCCATTAAGTCTAAAGTGTTTCCATATGCTGATTCCCAACTTGGATCGATCGGGTCAGTAGTAGTTTCATCTACAGGACCTCCGAAAACATCTGTAGCTCCGACACACAATACATGTTCGTAACCAGATGGAAAATGAGGCATGTCAGTTCCTCTATTCCCAGCACTAGCAACTACCAATGTATTGTTATTATAGAGGTCAGCAAGCAACCTTCCTTCCTCGGGGCTCCAACACCAGGAAAAGATCCACCAACTACAATCATCTTCATCAATAAAATTGCCCATACTTATGTTAACAGCATATACATCTCGTTGTGCTAGTAGACAATACGCATCATCTACACGATTATTCTCATCATTATCCACAGATGATTGGCTGTTTATTATAGCTCCCCAGTTTATCCCAGCTATAAAATCGGTGTTATCCCCTTTAGCTCCAATAATTCCAGCAACTGATATCCCATGCTGGGTTCTGTAATCAACTCCGATTGGTGCACCAATCACTCTACCTTCTAGGTCCGTATTGCCTGTAGCGTAAACACCCCGAGGAATATAGGAATCAATGACACCAACTTCTACAGGATATGATTCGCCCGTAAAAAATTGCCAAACAGGATAAACATTGATACCTGCAGGACCATTTCTAAGGTTGTTCTGACGATAGAAATATTCATCATCTGGAAAGTCATAAGAAGGGGAAGCTGGGAGCGTTTCTTTTGTAGTTTCAATAACCTCTTGCAACGGTTCTAATGTCTGGAACTTATAATGAAGGTTAGCAGACAATATATCATCCTGAAGAAGCAATTCTTGGATTAGGTTTTGTGCAGTACTTTTATCATTTACTTTCAATAGATACCAATCAGATACATCAGTTAGAATAAATGTTTCCCCTGTACGATTCGTGCGCATTCGGTTTTCCGGATTATAACTTGGGCAAGCTTTCCTGAGCTGAGTAACTCCATGATTATCCAATGTTAGCGACAACATAGGATTGTGAAGAGAAAGGTCGGCTAGTGTCAGAAATGCCCTCGAATGATTATCAGGTATAACACCCTTGTTAAAGATAACTAGAATTTCAGTGCTGGTGGAATTGGAAGCCGCCATAGCTGGCACGACAAGCATAATAAAAGCTATGATAACACTAGTAAATCTCATTCTATCCCCCCTAAAGAAGAGTGAGTCATTAGGTTATTCAGGAATGGGGCCATTCGTCAGTTGTTTTAGGTCGGAACCATCTAGATTGATTAGCCAGAGAAAACCATGAGTTCCGATAAAACATAACTGATCATTTTGGGGACTCCAGCAAGCAAGACCTCCTTTGGTTAGTATGTTTTGATCAGATCCATTGGAATTCATTACAAATAGATTTCCTTTTGATAAAAAGCAGATTTTCGTACAATCTGGGGACATTATTGGATATCGACAGTATTCTTTTCGATGAGTCAATTGAACTGAGATCTTTGTATTGAGATCCATTGAGAATATTTCTGGATAGCGGTCTCCATCAGGCCCGGCACTCATCTGGTACAGGAGGGTTTCACCGTTTTGAGAAATGTGAGGTTGTCTTCCGTATCTCATTACAAGCTGGTTTTCGGTGCCATCAAACTTCATCTTCCAGATGCTGTACAAATACGTTCCCAAATCAGCACGATTAGTATCGTAGTAAATCCACTCATCATCAGCCGACCAAGTTGGATTAATATTTATATGATCATGTGTTAATTGTTCAATATCTAGGCTATCAATACCCTCTTCGGAGAAAGGCGCTTTATAAATATTATAATTCGAAACGTAGACAAGCCATTTCCCATCACGAGACCAATTGATCATCGAGATAATATTATTTAACAATTGTACTGGGTTGTTGTTATCAGGTTGCGTAATCCAGAGACCAAGTGAATCTGTGTCAATTGTATATCCGCCATCCAAATGCACGTTTTGTATTCCTGCGTGATAATAAACTATATATTGTCCACTCGGCGACCATGCCGGGTAGGAATCAATAACGGGATAAATAGGAGTTATCGGGTCAACAGAAACAGGGCTAGAGCATCCGATAATGGCAGCAAAGGTTATTGAGAAAATTAGCTTAGTAATAAATGATATACTCCTCACCTACTTCTCCCCCCATACAGAAACATTTGACAGGCTATATTTATAATGAATAGCCGTTTGATTGTATCATCTGTAATATCCCGGACCCTACAGGACACATTTGATTTTATTCTAACATAGCCCTCAGAGCTTCGTAAGGGGTTTTCCCTTTATGTGCTCCATGCGGTCGATTGAAGTTGTAGAACTCCTCCCATGTGGCCAGCTTTTTGTTCAGATCAACGTCATCGGTGTAGGTGAGCAACTGATAAAACTCCTCTTGGTCAGATCTATGAGATCTCTCGACTTTTCCGTTCAACTGTGGTGACCTTGGTTTGATATAAACATGCCTGATTCCCTTGTCTTCGACATGCCAGTGGAACTGGGCCTGCCATTCATGCCCTCGATCCGAGCGTACCGTATGAATGCGGAAAGGGAACTTCTCGACAATGTAGTCAATGAAATCAATTGAACTCTTTTGGTTGTGTCTTTGGTAGATCTTTAATGCACGAACCCGTGTTGCATCATCAATCGCAGTATATTGATATCTGCGGATTTTCCTACCATCCTTGCTCTTAAGTGTCAGGAACTTTACGTCTATCTGGATGTGATGACCTGGGACCTGTTTAGCGTAACGCCGTGTGTGAATGGCCCTGCGACCCACATTGCGAGGCAGGCGGCCAATCCCATTACGCTTCAGTGTACGATAGACGCTTGAGCAAGAGGTCTTGAATCCATGATAACGCTCCAGGTACCAGGCAATTCTCTGAGGGCCGAGATGATATTTTGTTCTGAGATGCAGAATCTTCTCTACAAATTCGGGCGGAATCTGTCTAGGATGGCTTCTGGCAACAGGTTTCTTGCGGATTAAACCTGCTTTCCCCTCCTTATCGTAGATCTTCTTCCATCTGTAGAATGTTGATCGTGCAACCCCAAAATCACGACAAGCCTCTTGGACGTTTCCAATAGTCTCGGCATATCCCAAAGCAGCATATTTTCTACGAGCTGCCAGTACTTCTCGTGCCTCTTTATTCATAGTCCAGACCTCCTTCAGTGTACTTTAGTTTAGCATCTGAAGTGTCCCACAAGGTCTGGTATTCCTACAGGTTGTTCGGAATTTAGTCTTGAGAGCAGCACGCATGGCTAATCTTGCTAATGGTGGAGTCCATATCTTGCGCCACACTTTTTGCTCGCATCTGGCAATGAGAGGAGCCCCGGCAAGAGCTATCCAGGAACTGGCAGGACACAAGAATCTATCAACAACTCAGCGCTATATGCACCTGAGTCCTGCAGCAGTAGAAGCCGCGATCCGACTACTGGAAATGCCCTCTCCGGCAAAATTTTTTGGAGACATTCTGCAGACGGCCACCCATGCAAAACTTAACTCTATGAATTAAAAAGAGTTAAATGGTGGAGGCGGTGGGAATCGAACCCACGTCCGGAAATACTTCCACAGTTCTTCTACGTGCGTAGCCAGTCGATTTTTGTTCGCCGCCCGGTACTTCGACAGGCAAATGATCCGGGAAACTATCTCCTCTTTTATTTCGCTATCGTTCCGGGAGAAAAAACGAAGGCTAGCCCTCAGAAATCGACGCCCGGATCAGGACCCTCAAGGCACGGACCTGGCGGACGGGTTGCCTGTTCTAGGCAGCCAATGCCAAATTGTCGTTGGCAATTATGGTTTGCCACCTGATTTACGAGGTTGATGGCACCTCGGCACGCTTCTCCTGCTTCATCCATCCCCGTCGAATCCATTCGCCCCCATCCCTGAAGCTGTAAGCAACACAGTAAATATAGCCGTGTTACAGCGAGTTGTAAAGATATCTGAATAATTAAAGACATCAAGAAGTATTTGTGATTCAATGTCAATTCGTCCAGATATGAATAAAATTGCTGCGATCTTTGTATATTTTGTATATTGCGATCACAATAGTGCGATTGGACGATTAATTATGAAACTTACGCCTCCCCCGGGGCGTATTGGTATGATGCCGGGAAATTAACAGGCATCCCGACTGTCAATTATTGTAAGTGAATCAGGAAATTGTGACTTTTTGAATTCAAACCTTTAAAGGAGGTTCGCGCATGCGAAACGCATTGCTGCTTCTACTCGCCATTATGATGCTGGCGGGTGTCGCGAAGGCGGAAGAGCTCGAGTATCTCGACAAGCTTCCCCCCATTATCGACCGCGAGATCTTTTTCGGTGATCCCGAGATCGCCAGAGTCAAGATCTCACCTGACGGAAAGCATATATCTTTCCTGAAGACATTCAAGGGACAGCTCAACATCTGGGTCAAGGGAGTCGACGAGCCCTTCGACGCGGCAGTCCCGATGACCGCCGACGAGACCAGGCCCGTGATCCGCTATGGATGGACGCAGGACGGCAAATACATCTTCTACATTCAGGACAAGGGTGGAGACGAGAACTTCCACGCCTATGTGATAGACCCGACCGATTCCCCCGCAGAGGGACAAGAGATTCCCGCGGCAAGAGACCTGACACCGATCGATGGGATCAGGGCTATGTTCTACTCATTCCCCGAAAAGACACCGGACATCATCTACGTCGGTCTCAACGACCGCGACGAAAGATATCACGACCTTTACCGCCTTCGTATCTCAACGGGCGAGCGGGAACTGATGTGGGAGAACACACAGGAAATCGCCGGATACGAATTTGATATGGACGGCAACCTCAGAATGGTCACCAGGCAGACTGACGATGGCGGCTCAGAGTTCTTCCGGATCGACGGTGAAGACCTGATCTCAGTCTATACGACGACAAACGAAGAAATGGCCGCGATCATCTCCTTCACGAAGGAAGGCGACAGGGCCTGGATGACGACGAACAAGGGCGATGACATCGACCTTCAGCAGCTCGTCTACTTCGACCCGATAACAGGCGAGACCGAGCTGATCGAGCAGGATCCGAAGAAAGAAGTCGATTTCGGCGGCCTGATATTCTCAAATGTCACCAAGGAGATCGTCGGCACGACTTATGAGGGATCCCGGCTCAGGATCTACTGGAAAGACAAGAAATGGAAAAAGGCTTACAATAAGCTGAAAAAGGAACTCAAGAAAGAGATCGGCGACGGGGACATGGTCCTTGGATCCTCTACCAATGACGACCGTTATCATATCGTCGTGGTCACCAGCGACACCAACCCCGGTGTCGTATATCTCTACGATATGGAAGAGGGCAAGGTCGAATTCCTCTGCAAGCCGAGACCCGACCTGCCGAGCGAATACCTCGCTACGATGAAACCGATAAAATTCAAGAGCCGCGACGGTCTGACGATCCACGGATACCTGACTGTCCCGAAGGGTGTAAAGGCGAAGAACCTCGCTCTCGTCGTGAACCCTCATGGCGGCCCATGGGCACGTGACAGCTGGGGTTACAACCCCGAGGCCCAGTTCCTCGCGAACAGGGGATACGCTGTGTTCCAGCTCAACTTCCGCTCCTCGACCGGCTACGGCAAAGCGTTCTTCAACGCCGGAAAGAGAAAATGGGGCGATGAGATGCAGCACGACATCACAGATGGCGTGAACTATCTCATAAAAAAGGGAATCGCCGATCCGGACAAGATCGCCATCTACGGTGGCTCCTATGGCGGATACGCTACCCTGGCAGGACTGGCCTTCACACCGGATATATATTGCTGCGGTGTCGATTATGTGGGTGTATCGAACCTTCTCACCCTTCTCAAATCAATACCACCCTACTGGGAAACGGCGAGAAAATTCTTCGACGACCATGTAGGCAACCCCGAAAACCCCGAAGATATCGAGAGACTCACGCGTCAGTCTCCTCTATTCTCGGCCGACAAGATCACAGCTCCCCTCCTCGTCGTCCAGGGCGCCAACGATCCGCGCTGCAAGGTCCCCGAGGCCGAGCAGATCGTCGTAGCCATGCGCGACCTCGACAGGGACGTCGAGTATCTTCTGGCCGGTGACGAGGGCCATGGATTCATGGGAGTAGAGAACAGGACAGCCTTCCGCGTGGCCCAGGAGAAGTTCTTTGCAAAGCATATGGGAGGCCGCTACCAGGAATCGGTAGAGCCGGATGTCGCCGAACGCCTTGCTGAGATGACCATAGATGTCGAAAGCGTCACAATCACAAAGCCTGAAGGCGACATGGAAGCGGCAAAGACCGCTCCTCTGCCGGAAGTCGATCCGGCAAAGATAAAGCCTCTCAAGCTGGTTTTCGCGGCGCAGACCGATATGAACGGTTCGATGATCGATATCGATATAAATGTCGAGATCACGACGGCGAAACATGGCGACAGAGACGTTTTCAGAGTGGCGACACTCCAGTCGAGCCCAATGGGCTCCGCGACCGACACATTCAAGGTCGACAGCAAGACCCTGCAGCCCGTTTACCGGGGCATCAAGCAGGGAGGCACTACTATCAACATCGATTATTCCGAGACCACTATCAGTGGGATGATCAGAATGGGGCCACAGGAGATGCCGCTTTCTAGCGAACTTGAGGGCCCGGTCTTCGGCAGCGACGCCGGGCTGAATATAGCCCTCTCCGCCCTGCCCCTCAAACCAGGATACAAGACGACTCTCAGGACATTCGACCTGATGTCGCAGTCGCCGATCATACACATCCTGGAAGTGACCGGAATAGAGAATGTCACCGTCCCGGCAGGGACTTTCGAGGCCTTCAAGCTCGAACTCAGAAACATGGACGCTTCGCCCGGTGGTGGCACGATCTATATCAGCGCCGGCGAAAAACGTCATGTGGTCCGCTCGGTCCTGCAGCTTCCCGCGATGATGGGTGGCGGCACGATCACGACCGAACTGAAATCGGTCGAGTAGACCAGGACATACAGCTTGCCAACAGAAAAGAGGCTCTTCCCTCGCAGGGAGGAGCCTCTTTCTTTCGGTTCCACCACGATGCCCGGCTACTTAACGTCTCCGCCACTCGTCCCAGCTTATCTCCCTGCCGGGCCAGGCCACACGCTCGAACGACCAATCACTACCTATCCAATCCCTGAGAAAAGAACCGAGCCTGTCCTCGAGGCCGGTGACAGCCTCGCTGTCCCGGACCCAGTAAAATACCTCAGCATCGTATTCATCCCTGAACGAAGGATTGATATAGACACCACCCAGGACACGCTTCCCATCCACATCCATGACAGCCCAGGCGAATGAATATCGGTTTTGAAATTCGATCCGGTGCCTGCCCAGCATATCCTTTTCCTGTTCGAGCGTCAGACCCTCACGCGGCCAGTAAGGTGAGCCGAAAAGCTCTCTCAGGCTTTCCACACTCGACATGATCGCCTCATATTCAGGGCCTGCCAGCCTCTCGGTCAACATCGCCAGGCGAAAACCGTCGCCATCCACACTTACGGGAACCGAAAGATCGTCTGGCACGAATCCGAGTCTCTTCAAGGCCCAGAGTCCGCTTCTGCTGTCTCCACGCAGTGATATCGATCTTTCGTAATTCTCTCTGGCCGCATCTTTCATCCCGAGTTTCATGAAGGCTTCACCGAGGCTGTCATATACATTGAACGACTCCGGGAAAAACTCGACATTGAGCCTGAAGAGAGTGACCGCTTCACCTGACCGCCCATCGTACATCAGGCGGTATCCCAGACTGTTGATCAACTGCTCATCAATGATCTCGACAGAATCGTTTTCTTTACCGACTCTGAGCTTTCTGATGATCTCGACCGCCTGGTCCACTTCACCGGCAATGGCGGTCCGGATGACTTCCAGGCTGGGAGAATATCGGTTCCCGTAGTTTTCCATTATTTCCGATTCGAAAAGCGGATTCTCCCCACCAAGAGCTATATTTACGATCTCTTCGGTGATCGCCAGCCCGTTTTCGCTGTTCGTGAAATATACCAGCCCTGATTTCCACTTCCTGTATCCCAGCACACAACATTTGTATTCGCCGTTATCCCCCCAGTGCCAGATCGATTCCTCGTTCCTGACATGTTGAAGTCCGAAACCAAGTCCCCAGGACAGGGCACCGGGCGTCTCAGTCACAAGCCCACACTGCTTTGATAACATCTCTTCGGTACTCTCAGGAGTCAACCCTTCCCCCTTGAGCACAGCGGAAAGAAACCTCGCGAAATCCGCGGCAGTCGTGTAGAGGCTTGCCGCGGCGCTCCCTCGCCTTCGAATCCTCATTCCTCCAGCGATGCCAGTCATTGCGTGTGGAAAGGCTCCTGACTCATGATAGGCCTCCCTCCAGACAAAACTGCTCTTTTCCATCTTGAGGGGATCCAAAACAAGTTCACGCATGAGCGGCTCAAGCTTCTTATCCTTGATCTTCTCTACGACGGCCTGGAGCAGGATATAGCCTTCCCCCGAATAACTGAAACTGGTGCCTGGATCGAATGAGATCTCTATCGGCATGGCATTTCGCCAGTTTGGAAAACCCGTCATATGAGCAAGAACATGACGGGCCGTAATATCCATTATCCTATCGTCATCACTTTTACGTTTGAGAAATTCCCGTTCGATATATTCAAGCCCCGTATATTCGACGAGCGGCCTGTCGAGATCGATATCACCATAGTCGACCATTTTCATCAACGCGTAAGCAAAGACCGGCTTGCTCAGTGAACAGGCTTCGAAGACAGTTTCTTCTGTCACCTTCTCCCCGGTCACTGTACTCCTCACACCGAACCCTTCCACCCACACGACTTCTCCATCCCTGATGAGCGCGGCCGACAGGCCCGGAATCGAAGCTTGCTCCATAAGTTCCGGCAGAGTCTCTTTCAATTCCACCACCAGCCTGCTGACCGGAATATAAGTCATTACAGGGGCGCTGCCGATATCCTCAAAATCATCATCGGGCGAGATTCCAGTGATGAAGCGATTGCATCCGGCAGCCATCAAAACAAAGATGATCACAATGACGCTAAAAACCCTGAAATCTCTTATCATTTCACCAATCTCCGTGCTAAAGGGAACTAATAAGCATTTTACTATGTATATAGTCTTGCCAGGCTCATCCGGGCTTCAACGAGCTTTCGGGGTTGGACCATGCCGGCTTTCACGGCCGGTCGGCCGGGCATTGGACGCACTGCGTGTTCCCGGGAACTCCCAGTACCAATGGCAGAGAAACGCTACAAGACTCTCTTGCCGCACCTCGGTCGGTTCCCTTTCATGGCTCCAACCCCGATTATCGAAGATCGAATCATATTAAAAGATATTCCCGGAACGTCTGTTGCGCAACTTCCATCGTCAATGACAGTCCATCTCTGACAAATCTATATCTTTTCAATGGTTGACAATGACGATATCGCAGGATATCGTGAACGGGTACATTCAGCAGGAGGAGGCACAGTCATGAAAAAGTTCCATCTTTGCAGTGAGGGCAAGTGCTGCCCCGAAGTCATCGTCGATGGAGACAAAATCATCATTACTGATGATGACGGCGGGCAGGTAAAACTCTCGAAGGAGCAGGTGAAGATCCTCTGGGATAACCTGAAGTAATTGGGGAACTGACCTGAATTATCACGGCGTCGCGGCTGGTCGCGGCGCCGTTTGACTTCCTGACGCAAGAGATATCAGGACTTCGCTTTTCTTCGATTCCTGGATGACACTGTTTATGGTAGAGTCGATCTGTCCCTGATCTATTTGCAGCTCTTCCATTATCGCGGCTGGCAGTTCCGTTATGCCGAGATTTCCGGCACCGACAAACCCCTTGTAATTGCATATGCAGTCAGCAAGATGGGTCACCTGCACACAATGTCTATATCCCGGATCAGCCTTGTCCGGCCTGTGATGCCACGATACTGCCTGTACGATCCGGTGCGGTATCTTCCAGAGTTGTAGAAGCTTTCCTCCGACCTGGCCATGATCCATCTTGAAGGCCTCGAATTCCGCATCATGTACGGAAGTCATATTCTTCTTGGCGTCAAGCCAGACCTTGTGGATCGTGTCGGTAAAATACTGCTCGAGGATCAAAGTGCCGATATCATGAAGAAGGCCAGCAGTATAAGCTTCGCCACTGAATTCATCCTCGATCACTTTTGACATCCGTACTATATGCTTCGAGGCGTAGGCGACGATTATACAATGTTTCCAGAACATAGCATGATTTCTGAAGCTTCCGATATTCCTGAAAGTGCCTATGACAGACAGAGTGGAACAGAACTCTCCTATCTCTTTCAGCCCGATCTTGACGATAGCATCCGAGATCGTAGATACGGGACCACCGGAAGATGGATACCATGCTGAATTGGCAAGTCTGAGGATATTCGTACTGAGCGCGGGGTCATCAGCAATGATCTCGCCGATTCGATCGGCGCTGGAATCGTTGGCAGAAAGCGCACTCTGAAGCAGGAAAACAACAGCCGGGATCGTAGGCAGGCTGTGGCCATGGCTGAGCACTTCTTTCAATTCTCTGCGGAATGTCTTCATATGATTCCAGTTTATCGGAGGCAAGACCGTTGTAGTTTCCCCCCCGGCATCCTTCCGGAATGCGTTGTTTCCACTATTCCTGTTTCAAACAAGGTAAATAATCTATTCCCATCTATCGCTATCTCCTGTTTCTATATATCGTCTGAAACACACATATTTCTTTAGGAAAATAATTTGTATTTGTATTTACATGGAATCGGAAGTCGAAAGGCATGTGTTTTGCTTTCAGATATGACTGGCTTGTATACCAGGAGATGGCTATTCCATGATAATATATGTGGATATCGCTTGTAAAAATTTTGGGGTCAGATCCCAAAACCTCTTGATAAAGTATGAAAATATACGCTAAAATCTGGCAGCCGGCTTTCCAGGCCGGACCTGTCAGAACTCTGGGCTTAACAAAAGAGCAGGAATATGATCCAGTTCAAGGACCTCAAAGCTGAGCGACTGCGGCGGTTTATTGCCATAATCGCAATTCTCGTGACTCTTTATTATCTGTACTGGAGGGTCACACAGACCTTAAATATGAACGTACCGATACTTGCATGGTCCCTCTGGGGTGCTGAAGTATTCGGCGCTTTGACGACTTTTCTGTTTTATTTCACTGTATGGCGCCCATTGAACAGGAAGCAGCCGAAACCTATAAAAGGCCGCTCTGTGGACGTTCTCATTCCCACCCTGAACGAATCGACAGCTGTGCTCCGAACCACCCTTCTCGCCTGCAACGACATCGAATATCCGCACAGGACACTGGTCCTTGACGATGGTGACAGGGATGAAGTACGCCAGCTAGCCGAGGAACTCGGATGCGTCTACCTCGCGAGAGACGAACACAAACACGCCAAGGCCGGTAACCTGAACTTCGGACTCAAACATTCTGAAGCCGAATTCATCGCCGTTTTCGATGCAGACCATGTCCCTCTTCCCTATTTCATCGATCACCTTATAGGCTACTTCGAGGACGACAAACTGGCTTTCGCGCAGGCTCCGCAGGAGTTTTACAACATCGACTCGTTCCAGCATCGCACAGATCACAAGAAAAAATACATCTGGACCGAACAGAATCTTTTCTATTCGCTGATACAGCCGGGGCGAGACAAGTGGAACGCCGCCTATTTCGTCGGGAGCAGCGCCCTGATGAGAAGAAAGGCTCTCAACGACATCGATGGATTCGCGACAGAATCCATTACAGAAGATATGCTCACGTCGATCAAGCTTCACTCACGCGGATGGAAATCGGTGTTCCACAACGAGCACCTCGCTTACGGGATAGCAGCCGAGACGATACTACCGTTCCACATCCAGCGTGTACGCTGGGGAATAGGTGGCTGGCAGGTCTTTTTCAAATCGAACCCCCTGTTCATAAGGGGATTGAGCTTCCCGCAGCGTCTCTGCTACCTGGCCAGCCTGATCTACCCATTTGAGGGATTTCAGAAGTTCATCTTTTACATCGTTCCGCCTATAACACTTTTCTCCGGCATCCTCCCGATGAAGGCCATGGACATCCAGTATCTCCTCCACTTCGTTCCCTATTACGCGATATCGATGTTCGCGTTCAACGAGATGGGCCGCGGGTTCGGCGGATCGCTTATGCTCGAACAGTTCTCGATGGGTAAATTCATCACCTATATCCAGACTCTGGGGATGTTCCTTCTACCCAAGAAAGCAAGACGCTTTAAAGTGACTCCCAAGGGCGAGGGTCGGGCTCCCATGAGATTGATGATACCGCAATACACTGTCATCCTCGTATCTGTCGTGGCTATCGTATGGGCACTGGTACAGCTCGTATTCCAGATCAGGGGAGATGAATTCATCATCGCGGTGAACAGCCTCTGGGCCCTTTACAATACAGGCCTGGGAATCGCCATCATACAATACGCCAGACAGAAGATATCCCAGCGCCGCTCGGATTTCAGGATTCCGGATTCTGTGCCCGTGCTTTACCGGGAAGAAGGCGCCAGCGAAAAGCAGCAGAAACTCGCAGTCGCCAACAACCTCACGAGGGATGGCATGTCACTGCTTTACGCTGGATCCATACCTCAGGATCAGGCGCTGAAGCTGGATATCATCCTTCCTAACAGGGTGCTGGAAGTCTCGGGGACTGTCCTTCACGAAAAGACAGTGACCGCTGGGGAAAGAAAGATATCTCGCTCCGGATTCCAGTTCAATGATGTCGAAGTAAGGAAGGGCGACGATCTTTCACGCTACCTGTTCGAGTCGGCCGTTGGGAAATTCCTGCGTGACTATTCGAACCGTTACGAAACATATCTCGAGAAAACCTTCCAGGATCCGAAAGAATATAAGAAGAGGGCGAACAGGACTCTATCGTACCTTCCTGCGATCATTCCGGGGGAGGACGGGGAATCAACCTTCGGTGTTATCAGGAATATCTCCCCGACCGGCTTCCTGCTTGCCTCTCAGAAAGAATTGCAGACAGGCGAAGCGCTGGAAATAACTGCTGTACTCGGTGAGGATGCTATCACATTGAAAGGAACGGTCGCGAGGACTCTCGCCAATGAATCTGATGAATTTCCGGTCTACATGGCCGGCATCAGTCTTGACGAACCTCATGCGGAAGAAGTCGACCACCTGATAGGCGTTGCCGAAAAGGCAGACCACCTGTTGAGTCAATAATGAAGTTGAGTAGATGATAAACAGGACCAACTATAAAAAGCATCTGATATGGGTATTGCTGCTCTACGGGCTGCTCATGACCCTGTTCGACCTCGATTATAACTCGGTCTTCTTCGATGAGGCCCTGAATATTGTCGTGGGAAGACAGCTTCTCTCGGGGCAGTATTGCCCTGGCTGCCTTTACTTCATGGGTTCGGTGATAGTGCATCCCGTCCTTGCGGCTGCAGGCGACGCGATCGGGGGACTTAACGGTGCCAGGATAGTGAGCCTGATTTTTGGAATGGGCATCATCGGCATAGTCTATATGACCGGAAGGGTCCTTTTCAACATCAAGACGGGAATAATAGCCGCGACCCTTTTTCTATTTTCCGGAACTACGCAATACCTCATGAAACTGGCCACATACGATACCGTAGGAGCCTTCTTTCTGAGCACGGGAGCACTGCTGATCTTCGTTGCAGTCGGCAGGGAAAAAGATGGAAAACAGATCGCAGCCCTTCTTGGCGCTTCTCTTTTCCTCTTTCTGGCTTCGATCACCAAGTATGTTCTGCCTGTATTTATTCCACCCCTGCTTGTCTATCTCTGGTTCAGGCTCGGGTTCCGAAGGACCTTTTTATTCACTGTCCTGCCAATGCTGGGTCTGCTCGTTCTTTTCTTTCTAGTCGCCCCGTATGCTCCCAAGGGCGAAGTACTCGAACACCTTCGTTCGTCAGAAACGACTGTCCAGGTCGATCTGCTCACACTGGCCGACTGGACATTTCGCTGGATAGCCCTCGCCTACCTGCTATCAGTCTTCGGGATGTTCCACGAGAAAAAGGGCAAGACGGCAATACTTCTTTTTGTCCTTTCTACTCCAATAATCCTCCTGCACATGGTTACCCGGGTCGAACAATCAATAAACAAAAATGTCATCTATTCCCTTGTCTTCCTCGCCCCCGCCACGGCACTGGGGGTCGATCACATCGGCAACCTGTTCTCGATGCGCAGTGAAAACAAGATCATAAGAAACTTCTTCACTATAGCAGTGATAGTCGTCTCCTGGGCATACGGGATGTACAACCTCAGGTGGCTCGAGAGACAGTACCCGGACATGAATCCGGTCATTGAATTCTTTCAGGAGAAAGGTTTTGACGAGATGACCATAGCTACCAACGGGTGGGGCGAAGTCATCTACACCTATTCTCTCGGAAATAAATTTCCAAACGCCTCTTTTGTTCAGATAACCGAGGCTGTCAGAAATGATGGCAATGTGATTACTCTGAACAGAAAGCCGGATTTTATCGTTTGCGAGGATCCTTACTATGGAGACCGATGTCCATGTGAGGATTACAGTGATTACATGAAGGATGATTATACCTTACTTAAAGAGTTCGAGTTCGATCATCCCTGGGGAACTTCCATAGGAATGATTTTCGGAAGGAGATAGACCATGAGTAAAAGAAGTATGATTTTCCTGTCCCTCATCCTCTCCTGTTGCCTGCTGTCGGTATCGGCCACAGCTTACGAAATAGTGGGATTCAGAGGTTCGTCGTGGGGAGAACTCAAGTATGATATTCCCAGAGAGGGAGAAAACAACCTGCTATGGAGCGGTTGGGTCAAGCAGGGTATAGACTGGGTGCAGGTCGGTGACAATATCACTCTCAATACCTACGCCAAACTCCACTACAAATGGGACAAGGAAGAACAGGACTGGAACAATATGATCGGCCCGTGTGTCGGGATCAGCCTTGATGCTTACAGCCCCAAGGGCGTTGTCGCCACAATGGGAGTGGAGTACATGTGGGAAAACCATTTCCTTGATCCCAATTACACGGATGAAAAACTGGTGATCTACGTAAACTGGTTCGGGTGGTGGGATCTCAAGAAGTAAGGGTCTATATATAAAGGCTTTTGCCAGATCTGTGACGATTTAAGCAGCGTGCTGATGCATGCTGCTTTTTTTCAGTTATTCATCATCTCCATCTTCTGTTATATCGCCGGTCAGACGCTCGACTTCCTCAAGTGATATCCCCAGTGCATCAGCCGTCTTTTCCTTCTGTTTCCCAAAATACTCAAAAGTTCCCACGACATGTCGTTCTATGACAGCACGCAATTCCTCGACTACGAAATGGGCCGAATCGGAATCGCCTTCCGGCTCTAGTATATCCCTGATATACATCGGCAGATCGTGGAGAGTGATCTCGTCAGTTTCCGCGTTGGCGAGCGCGCTGGTCACTATCGTTCGCAATTCCTGCACATTGTCGGGAAAACTGTATCCGGCCAGAAGTTTCATCAAGGTATCTGAAAAGCCCTTCACTTTCTTACCGGTCCTGGCCATCTCCTCGCCAAGGAATATCTCGGAGAAAACCGGAATATCATCCACCCTTTCACGCAGGGGCGGTATTCTTATCGAATTGACCATCAGGTGGTATAGAAGATCCCTTGAAAAAGAATCCTTATACTGCGGGCTGGTCAGGTCGTCAGTCGAAGATACGATCATTCTGACATCGACCTTCCTGATCTTCGTCGAATTTTCTCTGTAGAATTCTCCGGTCTGGATCACCCGCTTCAGCCTGACCTGCATGGGAAGGGACAATGCATCGACATTGTTCAAGAAAAGTGTTCCGAGATTCGACTGCTCGAGAAGACCTGAAGCTTCTTCCCTCGACCCGCTCCAGTCTCTCGCCTGTCCGAAAAGAAATGACGGAAATCTCTCCGGATCGTGGCTTTCCGCATCCATCGCCAGAAACGGTTTTTCGCTTCTTTCGCTGGCCCGGTGAATCGCCTTCGCGAGAGCTTCCTTCCCCGTACCACTCTCCCCCCATATGAAGATGGAGAGATCGGTCGAAGCCACCTTCTCGGCCTGATGAAAAAGCTTGATCATCTCAGGATTTCGCGTCGGAAAATGTTGAAAGACCTCTTCGTGATCGAGATCGCGCCTGCTCAACTTATCGGGAAGGTCGCTTAAACTCTGCGTGAGAGCACCCTGCTCGATAGAATTTTCCAGGACCTCAAGGAATTTCTCGTCATCCACAGGTTTGATAAGATAATCGAACGCGCCCATCTTCATCGCCTTTACAGCAAGATCGACATCACTGACACCGGTAAGGATTATTACAGGAGTCTCGATCCCACTGCTTCTCACGTTATTCAATATATCTATCCCGCTGACATTAGGCATATCCATATCGAGGACTATGACATCGAACACTTCACGTTCAAGAAGGGATTTCGCCTCTCGGGAATCATTGAGGACAGTCGTATCGAATACTCCTGTCTGCATCAGAAACACTTTGAAATAGTTCGTCACCGCAATATCATCGTCAATGATAAGCACTTTTCTCGGGTTACTATTATTCATTTCTGACTCTTTCCCCTGCCGGCAGGTATCCGGATAGTGAACTTCGTTCCGACACCAGGTTTACTGGCAACAAATATGGAGCCGCCGTGCTCCTCTATGATCTTATAAGCTATCGCAAGTCCAAGACCGGTCCCTCCCGTGGCACGTTTGGTCGTAAAGAACGGATCGAATATCTGTTTGACAGTATTCTGGTTCATCCCTTTGCCATTGTCCTCGACTTCGATGATAATCACTTCTTTCCCGCTTTTGGTCCTGATTTTGATGATTCCTTTTTCAGCATCAGGCATCGCGTCACTGGCGTTGACGATAAGATTTATCAGAACCTGTTCGACCTTCTGCGAGTTTCCTCTAAATGTGGGCAGATCCGGTTCGAGCTCAAGCTCGATATCCGCTTTCTTGTGTACCTGATTATGCACAAGCCTTGTGCCTGCCTCGATAAGAGTATTGATCTCGACCTTGTCGACCAGAAGGCCATCGTCCTTCCTGACGAAAGTCCTCAACCCCTCGACGATCCCCTTGATCCGCTCCGAGCCATGAGACATGTCGTCTACAAGGATCATAATGTGTTCACGGAAGAAATCGTAGTCCAGTCTCGCGACTTTCAACTCCGGATGAGCCTCATGGTATTCGTCAATGATCGGCAGGATATCATCGAGGGCCTGCTTGATGATCTTGATATTGCCACGGATGAACTGGTTCGGGTTGTTGATCTCGTGACCGATACCACTGACGAGCTGCCCAAGGGAAGCGAGTTTGTCGGCCTGCTGAAGCTGCTGGTCCATAGTCTTCTCAAGAGTGACATCCCTGTAGAACTCAAGGATCCCGTCGACTTCGTGGTCCTTGTTGTAAACAGGAATAGCGTGGACCTGCAGAAAACGGTCCTCGTGTTTCATCGTAAGCATGACCGGCGTCTTTTCCGCAAGGACCCTCTCAAGCCTGCAGTCCTCGCATGCCTTGTCCCTGTGAAAATAACTTTTGTAGCAAAAAGCTCCAGGCTCGATATAGTCCCTGTTCGACATTACGACTTTATGCTTTTTGTCTATCAGGACAACTTCGTCGGGAATGGCCTCGAACATCGCCTCAAGCATCCCCTTCGATTCTTCCCAATTCTTGTTCACTCTGTCCAGGTATGAATTCACCACGCTGAGTTTGCTTTTCTGTCCTTCAAGTTCGGAAGTCCGTGACTCGATCTCATTACTGAGCTTATCGATTCTCCTTGAGTATTCCTCACTCTCTTCCTTTTTCATCGTCAGGATTTCCTTCAGCTGCTTTCTCTCAAGAGCGAGGTTGAGCGTCCGAGCGATCTCGTCCAGCATCTTCTGCTCACCCGGAAGAAGTTCATGCTTCTCATCATGATAGCCGATCCGTATCTCGCCCTCTTCCTCATGGTTGACAAAAAGTTTTGCCGAGATGTAGTTCGCTTCGGGCTTTTGCCCGTACTTTACACCCTGGAATACAGAATAGATGACAGCCTCTTCGGGAAATACCATCCCGGAACTCATTATATCGGGAAACCTGGAAAAGAAATCCTTCACAGATGCGGATACTTCGATAAGTTCAGCAACTTCGTAGATACAGGCGAGTTCCTTGATCCTCTCCTCTTTTTCCCATCCATCGACTTTGCTCATCCCCGCAAGCCTGTTCCTGAAAAACAGGAAGATATCACCGGAATCCGTTTTCACGCATCCGGTCTTCATCGGCAGAGAGCTTGACTCGCCGAGGGCGGGAGTGAAGATAGCAACCCCCCTGATCCCATCACGGGCTTCTCTCATCGCCGACCGGAATGTATCGAGCGAAAAAGGAGTAAGCACTTTCTCGAGATTCAGGTCGGATTTATCCTTATATCCCGCAAAACAGCCCTTGCGGAAAAACGCACTTGTATGGATTATATTCTCATTACCATCTGTGACGAGAAGATAGTCGAAATTCCCCTCGACGAAGGAAAACAGGTCTTCAACTTCGATCTTCATGATGCCTCTTTTCGTCAGCAGGGTCTTTCCGTCATCTTTCGATCAGGATCCAGTCCTTCAGGATCCGGCCTAGCGACGCACTCTGAACCTTTCTGTCCCGACCTCCCTGATCTCTTTCCTGTACTTTTCGCTATGTACAATGGGAAGAGCAATGGGTGATGGCCTCGTCCCGATTTCGGGAACCGAAAGCTTGACCCTGCCCGATTTTATCCTCTTTTCGCCCATATTCCAGTAGAAAGCAGCAAGGTCCCCAAGCTGTTTTTTCACAATCGAGCCAAGCTCTGCGGAAATATCGTCAGAGACATCTATCCCGAAGGCCTCACTGATCTCCCTCAACACCTCTACGCTCGTCATACCTGACGGAGGCTCGACAGCCTTGAAATAGTTGACGACTCTGCCTTCGAAATTGCATCTCGTGCCTTCGGTCTCCAGAAAAGTAGATCCAGGCAGGACAATATCGGCCATCCCGGTTGTTTCCGTCTCGGTCCAGTCCATTACGGCCAGGAATTCCGCGTTCTGGAACCATGAACCGGTCCTTCCCCAGGCCATCGGATCCTCACCCAGGATAAGCGCGCCCTTGATATCTCCGGCTTCCAGCATCTTCGAAAGTTCGCTTCTCGAAATCGCGCCTTCGGTCTCACCGCGATCTTTCGTCCTTCCAGCCGCGAATACAGGGTCAGCACCGGACACTTCAAGCCCCGCGCTGTTAGACAGGAGCCTCGGCAAAAGGATGTCCGCTTTCTTTCCTGCCGCACGAAGCAGTATGACAAGATTCGCGAAAGTCCTCAGATCACCAGGAGCCTGGTCCTGGGGCCTGTCGGAACTGTGAATCACCACGATATGTGAAGCCATACTTATGATCCCGGCAGCTTTTCCGATATTGGAAACGTCTACTCCGGACTGATCGGCGACCTTCGCCTCGGGGAAATCCCTGCCGGCCAGAAATTCGTCGGCACCGCTGGCCGATGCCATGATATCAGCGCTGAAGTAGCCATCATCGATCAACCTCTGAATAATGCCGTTCCAGAGAATCGCGGACCTTCCCCTCATCGGATCCATCGCCAGCGTCGAAAGCAGCTGATCGGCCGGATCCAGAGTGGAATTCGTCACGATTAGCCTTGCTCCGTTCTTGACGGCCTGGATAACTTCTGAAGCCAGAACAAGATGGTCCGATTCCAGGGCGGTGTTGTTACAGATTATCAGGTCTGCCCTGGACAGGCAGCTGCGATCGTCTGTCGATGCTGTCAGGCCCATCGAATCGTCCAGACAACCCGATTCCTTACCGTTGGCCAGTATTGACAATGAGCCGATGTTGCCTGTCCCGATACCTTCCCTTGCTATCCTCCCGGCCAGATACATCTCCTCGCTGGTGGATTCGGGAGAGATAAACACTCCCACGCTACCGGCACCATACTTCTCTGCTATTTTCTTCAACCCATCGACTACTCCCGAACAGGCGTCACCGATGGCGGCCGGAGTCCTGGAGCTGCCGGAACGTACAATCGCTTCCCTGATCCTGTCCTTCTTTATAAATAACTCGTGACCGAATCGTCCGTACCTGCAGAGATACTTGCCGGGCACTCCCGATGAAGTCAGGTAGTATCGATCTCCACCGAACTTTTTCACCTTCACCGTACATGCCAGCGAACAGAACGCGCAGTTGGTCAGTACTTCTTCTAACGCCAGGCTCGCCCTGCCGGGGAATGGATATTTAACGGTCAATGCCGCCGTGGGACATGAGTCGACGCAGTTACCGCAGCTCACACAGTTTGTCTCGACCAGCGGGTCGTTCATCGCGGGGCGCATCTCGGTCTTGAATCCCCTGCCCGTCAGACCCAGCGCCGCGATCGGAAGCACTCTGGCACAGGTCCTTACGCATCTCGCGCATAGCACACACTTGTTGGGATCATAGATGATGTATGGGTGTCTTTCGTCGATCTTGTGTTTTCTGACTTGCCCCTTGTAACGTTCCATATCGACGCCGTATTTCTCAGAATAGATCCTGAGATCACAATCGTCGAACCTTACGCACCCGCAGGAGAGACATCTATCGCATTCGTGAGTATTGTCTTCGTACTCGAATCCGGTGGCCACTTCCTGGAAGCTGTTCCTTCGCTCCTCGACATCGATCTGGTGTATTTCGTGGCGTGGACTTTCTTTTATGTCGCCGAGTTCGGCCTTGCCGGGCTTCGACCAGAATTCCTTGTGAACAGCGAATGGCTTTGCAGGTATTTCTTCGCCCTTCAACCAGGCATCGATACTGCGGGCGGCCCTCTGTCCGTCCCTTATAGCATCGATGACCACCGTCGGGCCGTCATCCGCCGCGTCTCCACCAGCGAACACTCCTTCTATATTCGTTACGCATGTATCGTTATCTATTACAAAAGTATCCCATTTCGTTAGCTCGATCTTTCCACCATCGATTTCTGTAAGCCCGTTCAGCACGGGGGCCTGGCCGATGGAAGGAACAGCGAGATTGCAGGGAAGGTCGAATTCCGAACCTTCCAGGGGCACGGGCCGCCTTCTTCCTGAATCATCGGGCTCGCCAAGCTTCATCCGTTGACATCGAAGAGCCTTCAGCCTGCCTTCTTCGGCAATGATCCCGATCGGCGCGGCCAGCTCCATGATCTCGATGCCTTCCTCGAGACAATCCTCTATTTCCATCCTGTCGGCGGGCATCTCATCCTTCGTCCTTCTATATAGGACGATGACCTTGTCAGCTCCGAGCCTCCAGGCGGTCCTTGCGACGTCCATCGCCGTATTACCGCCACCTACTACTACGACCGTACCACTTACAGGTTCACGGGTAACAGTTTTGTCAGGAAGGAAATCGGCGCCGGTCAGGACACCCTCTGTCTCTTTCTCACCCTCGACCCACATCGGCTTACCTGTCCAGGCACCCGCTCCAAGGAAAAGAGCATCGTGCTTCCCGCGAAGCTCGTCTATCGTTATATCTGTACCGACCCGGACATTGTAATTGATCTCCGCACCGGCCCTGCAAATGAATTCCACTTCCGCGTCAAGAGTCTCGTCGGTAAGCCTGTACTCCGGAATACCGTACCTGAGCATGCCTCCTGAGCGTTCCATCGCCTCATATATAATCGGTTTGTGGCCATTTCTTCCCAGAAACCAGGCCGCCGTCAGACCGGCCGGCCCCGCTCCGATGATCCCCACCGTCTTGCCGGTGGAAGGCTCGCAGGCAGGCTGACCCTCATAAACACCAGGAGCGTCTGTCACAAATCTTTTAACTGCATTGATACCGACAGGAGAATCAACATCCTGACGCCTGCAGACTACTTCACATTTACGGACGCAAACCCTGCCGCATACCGCAGGAAGCGGGTTGGTCTCCCTGATCAGGTCGACTGCCTTCCTGTACTCTCCCATAGCTGAAAGCGCGATATAGCCCTGGGCGTCGACTCCCGCGGGACACCCCTCCATGCAGGGAGATATGCAATCCGCGTAATGGTTTGAGATCAGAAGTTCAAAAGCAGTTTTGCGCGACTCCCTGATCCGCTCGTTATTCGTCTCTACTTCCATTCCCTCGGCAATACGCGTCGAACAGGACGGAACGAGATTCCATCTGCCCTTCACTTCGACGACACAGACGAAACACGAACCATACGGCTCGAGTTCATCGGAGTGACAGAGCGTAGGAATGTCGTCCAGATTGTTTTCCCTCACTACCTCAAGGATAGTCTTTCCGGGAAACGCCTCGATCTCCTGTCCGTTGATCCTGATTTTTATTTTTTCCACGATCACTCCTCAACTCTTGTAAACGGCGTCGAAGTTACAGCTCGAAACACATTTCGCGCACCTCACGCAGATCGAGTTGTCGATGACATGCAGTTTCTTGACCTCGCCGCTGATAGCATCGACCGGGCAATTCTTCGCGCAGAGCGTACACCCGGTACATTTTTCAGCGTCTATAAAGAAGTCGACCAGCGCGTCGCATCCGCCGGCCGGACATTTCTGAGATTTTATATGAGCCTCGTATTCATCGCGGTAGAAACGGATCGTCGAAAGAGCGGGGTTCGGTGCGGACTGACCCAGGCCACAGAGGCTTGCTTCCTTGATCCGTTCGCCCAGTTCGGTCAGTTTCTCTATATCGCCTTCCCTGCCCTCGCCTTTTGTGATCCTGGTGAGGACCTCGAGCATCCGCAATGTTCCGATCCTGCAGAATGTGCATTTTCCACAGGATTCGGCCTGTGTGAATTCGAGAAAGAACCTCGCCATCTCCACCATACAGGCAGTGTCGTCAAGCACTACCATTCCGCCGGAACCCATGATGGCCCCCGTTGCGGGAATCGACTCGAAATCGACCGGTGTATCACTCAGGCTATCGGGGATACATCCTCCTGACGGACCACCCATCTGCACGGCCTTGAACTTTCTTCCCTCTTTGATGCCGCCGCCGATCTTGAAGACCAGATCTTTTATCGAAGTACCCATGGGGACTTCGGCAAGTCCGCCATGAACGACCTTGCCCGCCAGGGCGAAGACCTTGGTCCCCCTGCTCTTTTCCGTACCGTACGCGGCATATGCCGGAGCTCCCTGATCTATGATCCAGGGGATGTTGGCGAAAGTCTCGACATTGTTGTTATTGGTCGGTTTCTTCCAAAGTCCCTTTTCAGCCGGGAAAGGCGGTCTGATCCGCGGCATGCCTCTCTGGCCTTCGATCGAAGCAAACAGAGCGGTCTCCTCACCACAGACGAAAGCCCCTGCGCCCTGCTTGATCTTAAGATCGAAATCGAAGCCTGACCCGAGGATATTCTTGCCGAGATATCCCTTTTCCCTGGCAGCGACTATCGCCAGGTCAAGTCTGTGTATGGCCATGGGATACTCGGCCCTGCAATATATGTAACCGAACGAAGCCCCGATGGCCCGTCCGCAGATAATCATTCCTTCCAGTACCGAATGAGGATCACCCTCCAGTACCGAGCGGTCCATGAATGCCCCAGGGTCACCTTCGTCAGCATTACAGACCACATATTTCGTGTCGGAATCATAAGACGCGGCGAACGACCACTTCAATCCGGTCGGAAAACCTGCCCCCCCCCTGCCTCGCAGGCCGGACTCCTTGACTTCCTCGACGATCTCTTCGGGAGTCATCTCCAGAAGGGCCTTCCTGATACCGCGATACCCGCCGGACTCTTCGTATTCATCTATCGATTCGGGATCGATCGTGCCACAGTTCCTCAGTACGATCCTTGTCTGCGCACTGAGAAATTCCGCCTCGCTTCCGGACGGTTCACCCTCACCATCCAGCGAGTAGACTATGTGTTCGTCCAATCGCTTTCCGTCCCTGACATCTTTTTCGAATATCTCCTCTGCCAACTCGGGAGTGACTCCTCCGTATATCGTTCTCCTGTCACCTTCGCGGACTTCCACAAGTGGTTCCCTGTAGCACATGCCGATGCAACCGGTCCCGGACAATTCGAAGGATCCGGTATTTTTTGACAATAGCTCGCTGAGACGGTCGTACGTGTTCTGCGCTCCGGCAGAAAGCCCGCATGTTCCCATCCCGACAATTACTTTTTTCATCGGAGGACTCCAGTGTTCATTTAGCTCCAGAACTCTATTCCCGATTTCATTCAATTACCTGCAAAAGCAGCAATCCCGGTCAACCTGCCACGGCAGCATCTCCGCACGCGGCTTTACTGCCGGAGATCTTCACTCTTCTACGGAATGCCCTGAGAAGTTTTCTCAGAGATGCCGGCGTAAGCTGGCCGTGTGTCTCGTCATCGATCATGATGACCGGAGCCAGCGAACAGCAGCCGATGCAGGCTACCGTGTTCAGCGTGAACAACCCGTCATCCGTCGTGCCGCCGACCTCTATACCCAGTTCGTCTTCAATAGTCTCTATGATCATCTTCGAACCCGAGACATGACAGGCCGTGCCAGCGCAGGCCCTGATGACATGTTTACCCATAGGTCGAAGCCTGAACTGACTGTAAAAGGTGATGACGCCGTACACTTCCGATTCAGGGATCCCGGTGACACCTGCGATATAATTAATCGCTTTTCGAGGTACATAACCGAAATGATCCTGCGCCGACTGAAGCAACGGGATCAATTCCCCCGGAGCCCCGTCATAGCGCCACAAGCGGTAGCTGAAAGTATCTTCTCTGCCTGCCATGACAATTCCCCCTTCACCGGCATTCGCGCCGGTGTTCGAAGGCCTCTCAAGATACAGGCTGCCTCACACTGTGGAGAGGCAGCCTATCGAACCCAAGGACTCTCTGTAAAAAATTTAACAAACATCAATCTTCTACGAGTTTTATGATCGTCGCCTCACGGACTCTGAGGACCCCTTCGATCTCACTCAATTTTTCCATGATCCTGGGCATACGGCCGACTGCTCCGTGCCCCGTTACCATCCCGACAAGCTTGGTGCCCTCATCGATGACATCGCAGAATACGACGTCGTCGATAAAAAAGACTGTCGTAAAGATCTGCTGTATGGCTTCACTGTCTATATCTACGATGATATAACTCATCGTTCCCGGTCTCTTCTGCGTGACGGTCGACGTCGTGCCCGACTTGACAGTCTTTGCGTATATTTCTATGAACTCGTCGATGTCACGGTCGAGTTTCGGCCTCTCGACCCGGGACATGGACAGGACCTCTACATCATCCATCGCCGCGATCCTGTCGAAAACAGTCTGGATCTCGTCCTGCGAACCGGCCTGGGCGAGAATGATGATATCGAAATCACCCCTGACCGCCTCACAGCTCTGCACGCCTTCCATCTGGTAGAGAGCATTGTATATCTCCATACTTCTGGAAATATCGTCTATCCTGATCGTCAGATATGCGCTGACCGACTCCTTGATCCTCGATACAGGTTCTTCCTCCCCGGACTCGGGAGCCTTCCCTGTCGATCCGGGTGCCAGCTTCTCCAGCGCCTCGACCAGATCCGGTATCTCGAAAGGTTTGTCGAGATATCCGGTATTATGCTCGGACAGGGCTGTCGTTTTGAGAGATTCGTCGCCGAACCCGGTGATGACCAGTACAGGCAGATCTGGATGCTGGACCTTGATCACCTTCAGGATCTTCAGCCCGTCTATATCAGGCATGAAAATATCGGTTACCAGATACTCGTACGCCTGGCCCTTTTCCCTGGCATTCCTTAATTCGTGTATAGCTGAGATGCCATCAGGACACGCAGTCACACTATAATCTTCCTGAGTAAGACCGACGGTAAGATTTCGGCGGATTTCAGCTTCATCATCGATTATCAGTACACGACCTTTCAAGGCAATCCTCCTGTCCTTCCTCATGAGAGAAGACAAAAAATAGAAACCGGCCGCTTCAATAACTGAAACTACCGTTCTACTTCATACTTAAGGTATTATCCTTTTTACATATTGTCAATAATTTTCGCCAAATCTGAAAATTACTGACAACCTCATATTTTACAACAAGATAAACTCAAATAAACCTGCTCCTCACCGGTCCTCGAGAATAAATGTCTTCCCCCCCGTAAAGTCGTTTATCCACAACCGGTTCCAGCTGTCGACCACTCCACGCGTAAGAGAAAATACAGCATCCCCGAACTGACCTCTCATATAGAACGATACATTCCTCGAATCCATTGACGTATCCCCGTACGGGAATGGCTCTTCATGGAGAAGTTCGAATTTCTCCGTGGAAGTATCGAAAAGCATGATCCTGAAAGCGTCCTTACTGTAACTCGTTATCACCATATCAGTTGAATATTCAAATATATTATCGGGCCTTCCTTCCCAGGGAATCTCCCAGATCCCGTCCTGGCCGGACCGGGAAAGCTTCTCCCCCTCAGCGCCTGCCAGCCTTAACGTATTATCACCATGACAAATAACATAGATGTTGCCGCGACATCCCTGAAGCCGCAGAGGCTGGCGGCCCGTCTTCAGATTCCTTGCGCCCCAGGCTGATTTATCCACTATCGTCACATCGTCCGAATCAAAACCCGTCACATATATATTATGTTCATCGAAGGCCAGATCGGTGGCCGTTATTCCCAGAATGATCCTGTGAACGACCCCGCTACTGTCAGGATCGATCACCTGCAGCACGCTGGGATCCTCGTCCTTTTCCCCCGTCTTGACAAGGTAGATCAGGTGTTCTCCACTGTCGTACCTCAGTATCCTCTGAGTGATCTCTCTCTCCACATCCTCGCCGAGTCTCAATCGGTCGTTGATATCGAACATCCTGACCTGATCGCGCATCCTTCCTGCGAACTGTTCCTCTTTTCCCCAGTTGTTCTGGGTGAAATAGAGGATCCCGTCGCGATCCAGCACGATCTCGTGGGCCTGTCTCGGTATCCTTCTGTCGTAGAATTCGAGAGTCCGCCTGTCGATAGTCATTATTCCGTTCTTCGCGCCCCATATATAGACCGTCGGCCAGTATGACTGGTGAGGACCGTACGAAAGATAGATGTCACCTTCAGGACTTTTACAGGCCCTCACCGGATAATCGAAGGGAAGTTCGTGGATATCGAAACTACCGTCCGGCCTGACCTCGGCAAACCTGTCTTCGGAACCGAACACGAGCACATTACCCCTGCATTCGAGGTCGATAAGATCGATGGGTGCCCAGCCTGTGTATATCTTTCCGCTTTCTTCTGTCACAGGGTCCAGCCATGTGACGGCAGCCCCGAAGGTCCCGTTCACAGCGCTGGCTCCCTTCGGAAAATACAACCGCCGGCTTCCAGGATCATAAGCGAGCGTGAACATATGAGGGATGATACCGAGGTCCGTCACCCTCTTAATCAGGCGGCGGCTGGCAAGATCGATCACATCGATCTCTCCATAGGCCCAGCTGGCTATATAAAGGATATCATTCTCCAGATCGACGGCACTTCCATCATTACCAAACGCGGGGACCTTTATCTCCGAAAGTGTTCCTCCACTGCTGAAGTCCACGACATGGACCGAAGCCTGGTTGTCGTAAGGTATGTATACCTCGCCCCGCGATGGATTCCAGATTATGCCGACACCTTCCGTAAAACCGGGCAATTCGACTATAAGATCGTTCTCGCCGTCCATATCGATCCGGGCCGCTGAAACGACCTCTCTCCCACCGGTCTCTATTACGATATACAGATCATGTCCGGCCTCATCATACCCGGCCAGATGCCAGCGTCCTCCTGCCGGCAGATCCAGTTCTCTGGACGATTTTTTTCTGCCCTTGCTCCCGGAAAAAAGATAGACTGCCGGGTCGAGGCCATCTACAGCTACGATGTCTCCGGTACTGTTGTCAGCTATCACTTTCCTTATCGGAGGGGGCGGAGTCGCGTTCAGATTGATCAATGGCTCCTCGCGGTCGAGCCATTTTTTCATCGTCAGCCTGCCCGACGATGCTTTATAGAATCCCAGTTTCCCTGTCTCGCGCCCGGCCAGGAAGACATTTCCTGTCGCCTCGTCAACGGCGATCGATTCAAACTGGACCTTCGTTTCTACAGTCCTGGCAGCACGCGCCTCAACCCGGACAATATGGAAACAGTTTCTCCCGATCAGGTATATATCCCCCGTGCGCGAATCCAGTGTCAGAGCTTCCGCCTTGAGGTGTTGAAAGGCCCTGCCGGCAAGAGGAATATTCGTGACTGCTCCAGTAGAACAGTCTATCACCGATATTGAGGAGCTGAGAGTGTTGACCGAGATCATTCGTCCCCTGGACTCATCGGCCCTCACAAGCATGGGACCTGCTCCGTTGCAGGCAAACCCCATCCCTGACAGGATGTCCACCTTTCGAACAGAGATTCCCGATTTTTCTGCACTGGCAGCTGACATGAAGGACAAAATGACAACCATCAGCAGAACTCCAACGGTCAGAAAATTCTTTCCCGTCATTCTCATACTCCTCTGTGGATAATGGGAACTCGTTGCCTGAAAGCCGAGCAGACCTAGAACTCGAACGCACCACTCAACATCACCATCAATGTCCCTGTCTCAAGCAGATACAGAGTAGGATAATGCATGTCCAGGTTCATCCCCCTGTTGGTATGGGTGATGTCCAGGGCCACTCCATCAACGGGAACCCACCTGACACCGGCGTTGTAGAACGGATAGATAAAATCATCCTCATTCGACACACTGAGGTGGTTGAAGTCGAGATCTGCGAGCACAGACAGGCCACTTCCCAGATCGAGGATTCCATCACACCGGAATATCAGTGTATGGACGTCCCTGCCCTCGTATTCCGTATATACGGCCCATTGACTGAAAGGTCTCAAAAAATACTTCACCGGGTAGAGATAGTCCCCTATCGTCGAAATCGACCCGGAATTGTCACGATACGAATAATTATCGTCCCCTGATTTGTAATCGAGGTTGAAATACCTTCCGTAATATCGCCTTTCCACCACGATGTCAGCTTTCAGGCGACCTCCCGCATATGAATAACTGCATCCGGCTACATGCCCCATCCTGAGCGATCCGGACTCGTCAGGGTCGGATACGTTTCTGAATCCGAATTGAGTATAGAACCTCAGTGACGGACCATACTCGACCGCCGCCGAGAGGTTCAATCCATCATCGGGCCTCTCTCCGTCGACTGAGCTATCGATATAGTATGAATAGTATCCGGCTTCGACATCGGCCCGAAGATCTCCGCGAATACACAGATCATCCATGCGGATCGACAGATCGTAGAGGTCACCGATACCGAGGCCTATTCCCGCCATGAGATCTGCTATCTGTGTATATGTCACCCGGATATCGTTCCATCCGACATACATGCTCCCACCCTGAACGTCCATATTGTACACCGTCAGGCCCTCTCCGAGTTTGAAGTCGTCGAAGTTACCGGCTGACAGACCGAAGCACAGGTCTGCGCCACCGAGGCTCATGGCCGTATCTATAGCCGCAAGGAATTTCGGGATCACTATAGTGTTGTCCCGTGAGTATACGCCGTATGAGGCTCCCCTGTGTTCGGCAAGGATCTCCGTCCTGAACGACACTCCGGAATTGCTTGCCTCGATGACAAGATCGGCGAACATCGCACCGTGAAGCAGGGGGTTGTCAGTGATCCTGGTATTCGACATGTCGAGTAATTTATAACTACTCTCAAGATCGTGTTTCAGGTAGTCGGGGATCCTGACTTTCAGTCTTTCATTGAGATTATAATCCTGTTTTATATATCCGCTATCCAGGAAAAGTCTCACTTTCCAGCCTGAACAATACGCCGGCAGCCCGGAGGACCTGGCCGGTCCGGAAGCAAATACCGGGATGATAACCAGTAGAAGACAGATCAGTTGAACAATTGAATGATGATCGCGCATCCTGATGAAGTTCATAGACCTCGTCTTCCGGTAGAATCTTTCCATTGTCATCGAGAGTCCGGACCTGCCAGACTTCCAGCAGAGTACAGCATCCAGCGATCAAAGACAATCCGATTCTGACGACCAGAGACAATCATGCCTGACAATCGAACAGTATCCGATTCTGTCGGCAGGACTGATCGATGGAACTTGAATTACTTCTCGACTGTATATAAGATATCTTTATCGACAGGGGGGCCAGGAATGACGGAGGCCTCCCCGGGAACGGTCTGGTCGTCAGTCCGAAGTATCCCCGATTCACACTGGTACTCTTCTGGAGGTTTCAATGAAACGTCTTCTGCTGATCCTTCTCGTTCTCATTCCATCCGCGGCATTCTCGGCAGGCCGGGGTTATTACCGGTATCCCGCCATCCATGGTGAGACTCTGATATTCACCGCCGAGGGCGACCTGTGGAAGGTACCTCTCTCCGGCGGTACCGCGAGACGGCTCACGACCCACCACGGCATGGAGTCTTCCGCGACGATATCTCCCGATGGACAGACGATAGCGTTCTGCGGACAGTACGAGGGGCCGAGGGAAGTCTACACACTCCCGATAGATGGTGGAGTACCTCTGAGAAGGACATGGGAGAGCGGGGCGACAGTCACAGGATGGACTCCCGACGGCAGGATCGCGTACACGACGGATCGGTACTCGACCCTTCCAAATACACAGATGATACTCCTGGACATATCGGATGGCACAAAAGAAATGCTCCCACTTGCCCAGATCAGCGATGGAGCCTGGGGTGGCAGGAACAAGGATCTCTTCTTTACGCGCCTTCCGTTCCAGGGAAGCCAGACTAAAAGATACAAGGGCGGCACGATTCAGCACTTGTGGAAATTCCCTCCGAACGCCACAGAGGCGATCCCCCTTACTGATGATTTCGCGGGCACGAGCAAGGACCCCATGTGGTGGAAAGACAGATTATACTTTCTCAGCGACCGTGACGGCACGATGAACTTCTGGTCGATGAACCAAGACGGCGGCGATATCCGCCAACATACTTTCCACAAAGGACTCGACGCGGCCAACCCTTCCATTTACGAAGGGAAAATCGCCTACCAGTTGATCGCGGACATCCACGTATACGACATCGCTTCTGACACTGACAGGAATATCCCCATAGAGCTCTCATCCGATTTTGATCAGATGAGAGAAAAATGGGTGACAGATCCATCGAAATACATCACAGCCGTCAACATCTCCCCCGACGGCAGTCGTGTTGCCCTTACGGCAAGGGGACAGGCCTTTACAGTTCCTGTGAAGGAAGGAAGGTTCGTCAGGGTGACGAGGAAGGACGGCGTCCGCTACCGGGGAGCGACCTTCATGCCGGACGGCAAGACCCTGGTCGCGCTTAGCGATGAAAGTGGTGAACTCGAATTCCTGACCCTGCCTGCCGATGGAACCGGTGAGGAGACAAGGCTGACGGATGACGGAAAGATCCTCAGGTACCAGGGGATTCCATCACCGGACGGAAAGTATATTGCATATGCTGACAAGAATTACATTCTCTGGATACTCGATGTCGAAAAGAAGAGCTCCAGAAAGATCGACGAATCCGGTTACTACAACTTCTCCGGAATCACATGGTCTCCCGGCAGCAGGTACCTCGCTTTCGATGCCAGGGCGAAAAATCATTTCAACATCATAAAGATCTACGACACCGAGAAAAAACAGTCCGTTACAGTGACAGGAGAACGGTTCGATTCGTACAATGCTGCATGGAGTCATGATGGAAAATGGCTTTATTTTGTTTCTGACAGGACTTTCAACAGCCTCGTAAGCAGCCCGTGGGGACTGCGCAACCCGTCACCGTTCTTCGACAGGATGACAAAAATTTATATGATGTCTCTCGTTCCAGGAGAAAGGTCTCCCTTCATTCCGGACGACGAGGTCTATCTCGCCGAAAAGAAACTGTCTGATGAAAAAAAGAAACAGGATGAAGAAAAAAAGAAGAAAAACAAGGATAAAAAGGATTCGAAAAAGGGCAAAGGCAACGACGCAGTCTCGATAGAGTTCGATGGGATCAGATCGAGAGTATACGAAGTGCCTGTGCCGGCAGGAAACTATTCCGGCCTGGAAGCCGGCGAGGACATCCTCTTTTTCTCAGACAGAAAATTGCGCGGCAGCGGTAGCCGCAGTCTTAAGGCGCTCAAAGTCACAAACACAGACATAGAGATAAAGACTGTCCTGGATGGAGTATCTTCCTGGACACTTTCCGGAGACTCGAAAAAAATACTCGTAAGGAAGAGTGGCGGAATATACGTCATAGACGCGAGTACCTCCGGCCCGTCAAAGCTCGGCAAGAATAAAGTCGATCTGGGCGGCTGGGCATTCACTATCGATCCAAAACAGGAATGGCAACAGATATTCGCCGAAGCATGGAGACTGGAGAGAGACTACTTTTACGATACGGACATGCACGGCGTGGACTACGACGGACTTTTTAAAAAATATTCGCCCTACGTCGACAGGGTCACCGACCGCTACGAACTGAGCGACCTTATCTCCCACCTTGTCGGAGAACTATCCACTCTGCATACATTTGTCGTGCGGGGTGACCTCCGTACTCCACAGCTGAACATCCGACAGGGAGCTCTCGGTGCGCTTCTGGAAAAAGACGTTAAGAATAAAGGATACAGGATCGCCCATATCTACAGGGCGGATCCGGACATCCTGAATATAATCTCTCCTCTCGCTGATCCCGGCTCCAGGATCACCGAGGGTGATGTCATAATGGCTATAGATGGCATCGCGCTTGATACGATCGAGGACTGGTCTCTTCCGCTGAGAAATACTGCCGGCAAGCAGGTCCTGCTTTCCCTGAGATCGAAGGACGGGACAGAATACAGGGCGATAGTGACTCCCATCTCTACAGGCGCCGAATTCAATCTCCGTTACAGCCAGTGGGAGAACGAACGAAGGGAAATGGTCGAAGAAAAAAGCAACGGCGATATCGGATACGTCCATCTCAGGGCGATGGGTTCTGAAAATATTGCGGAATGGACGAGAGAATACTATCCCGCCTTCGACCGGAAGGGATTGATAATAGATGTCAGGAACAACCGCGGGGGCAATATCGACAGCTGGATCCTCGAAAAACTTCTCCGGCGCGCGTGGTTCTACTGGAAGCCCAGAGTGGGCAACCCGTTCTGGAACATGCAGTACGCGTTCAGGGGCCATCTTGTCGTTCTATGTAACGAATCCACAGCGTCAGACGGAGAAGCTTTCGCTGAAGGGTTCCGCCGACTCGGACTTGGTAAAGTGATCGGCACAAGGACCTGGGGCGGAGAAGTATGGCTTACGTTCAGTAACTGGCTCGTAGACGG
>JAHOYU010000247.1 GCA_019038625.1 Candidatus Latescibacterota bacterium
ATGCTTGGCGGTCCAAGCTGTCGCCTCCCCCCCATGGGGGGACGGGAGGGGGGATAAATAAGATCGAATATCCATTATGCCGCTTCCTTATCTTGCTCACGCATGCTTTGCTGGTAGAAGGGATCATAGATTTCGCCAGTGCTCCAAATGGTGTGCAACAGCACTGCCAATTTTCGGGCCACCGCGACCACGGCGCGATTCTTTAGCCTTTTATTATGCTTGCCTTTGCTGTCCACGGGCCCGGCAAGCTTAAGACCCCATGTTCGCAGCTCACTATCCTGCTTGTTTAATTTCCCCAGGATATACTGGGCCGAGCCAACCAGAAGCCGCCGCATATACGAATTACCCGCTTTGGTAATTCTCAATTGCGGGTTCTGCTCGCCGGACTGATCTTGGCGAGGCGTCAGACCCAGGTGAGAGCCCACATCACGGCTGCTTGTAAAGCGCTCCGCCTGCGCTATGGTCAAGCTAAACGCCAGCGCAGTTACTGGCCCAACGCCGCTTATGCCGCGAAACAGCTCCGTTTCCGGATACTCCTCACAACACAACGTTTCTATTTCTTTATCATAAGGACAGATTTTTTTCGTCAGTTCCCCAATCACTTCTACGACTGGCCCAAGTGCGGTTCGCAATGATTCAGGCATCGCCCCGCAAGCCTTTTTGTGGAAACTCTCCGCCGAACATTTTGGTATGCGGCAACCCAACGATTTCACTACTCCACGCACATGGTTGATAAGATCGGTGCGCGTACTAACCAAAGCGTTACGCGCTTTTAATACGGCCAAGTGGCTCTGGGCTTTTTCGCCCCGATGCTCGATAGGGGAAAGCAGATTGATATCCACCCGTGCCAGACGCGCCAACATGCGTGCATCCACTTTATCGTTTTTAATGTCACTTTTGTAAATCATACGTAACTTTCGTGGATTGGCCACAATAACACAATGCCCACACCCTGTCAGCAACCGCTCCACCCACGCAGAATGAGTGCCAGCTTCCATAGCGATCCGCGCAGGCTTCATAGCACAGAACTTCCGTTTCAAAGCCTCTTCAGTGGTGCGCACCCTGCCCTCCTCCTGGATTTCCTCATCATCCTGAACCATAACGGCCCAATAGCTGTACTCATCGCCCAAATCCATTCCAATAATTGTGCTATACTCATTCATGGTCGGTCTCCATTTGGTTGTGCACCCTTGAGTGCGTTTACTTCCTGCAGACGATTATATCGTACTGCGCGAGGCCGACCTTCTCATCTTATCTGTCAAAAATATTCTTCTTTTGCCCTTTCAGTTCAGCTTCAATTCTGAAAAGTACGCTAAAACCTGAAGAGCCTTTTTTGTTCGTCTGGATGCTTGGTCAGCTATTCATTTTTATTTGCCGCGGTTTTGCGCCGGGGCTTGGACAAGGGGTGGCTTTTCAGCCATTCGGCGATTGGTTGATACACTTCTTCGGCCCCGTTTTGTCCGAACAGCATGTCCACGTGCGAGTAGTCGGCCTGGCAGCCTTCTCCCCACGACAGAAGATGCATATATTTGTCTCTAGCGGGAAGGTTGTCGAAGAAC
>JAHOYU010000248.1 GCA_019038625.1 Candidatus Latescibacterota bacterium
TATTTGATGTGGTGGTATCTACCCATTGCCTGCCTTTTGGGGTTGATATTCATTCTAATATGATATACAATACTAGTGTAGGGGCCTGGTTTATTATGGGGACCAGGCTTTTTTGCAAATAAGGTATTCGACTGGGATTTTCCCGGAGCCGGTTCGCTCTGATCTCTTTCGGGAATTCCAGATTCATTACACCCTCTGTTCAGGACAGGTGGATACTTGCGAGGATCATACAACCTTGGCATCACAACAGCTTCCTGAGACTCTCACCAACAGTAGAGGAGACTTTTATGCTGGAGAAAATTCTCTGCATCTTTCGTGGTACGGATGAAGCCAGAATCGAATCATCGCGTTCATCGAGGGCAGCGACATGTCTTTTTATGCTGATCGCCGTGGCGGCACTTTCCGTCTGCCATGTGACCGATTCATTTGCAGTCATCGCTAATCCAGACCCGGTGACTATTGTTCAGCCCGACGGCACGAAGATCTCCATCGTTCTGAAGGGTGATGAATATCTTCACTGGAACGAAGACGAGACAGGGTATCCAGTGATCCGTTCAGCGGATGGTAAATGGTGGGTTTACGCGCAGGAGGAACTCGGGATCCTCGTGCCGACGTCACTAGTAGCTGGACAGGACGATCCGGTGGCAGAGGGACTTGAAAAGCCTGACATTTCCAGGCTTGTCAAAGAAGCCATGACCAGACCGATGATGCAGGCAGTGCCCGACGACGAGCTTGTCAAGGCATCACCGTTTGGAACGATGCAGAATCTGGTAGTGCTGGTCAGCTATTCCGATCTGGCTGTAGCGAAAACGAGACAGGAATTCGACGACCTGTTCAACCAGGTCGGATACACGACTGACGGGGCGACCGGTTCAGTTAAGGATTATTATGACGAGGTCTCATACAATCAACTCGATGTCCAGTCGACAGTCGTAGAAGCTGTGACGATTCCCAACGGTTATGCTTACTATGGCGCAAACGATGCCTGGGGGAACGATCTAAGGCCACGGACGATGGTATCGGACGCGCTGGCGGCTCTCGAGTCGAGAGGATTCGATTTTACAACGGTCGATGGCGATGGTGACGGCTGGGTGGATGGACTTACTATTATCCATGCCGGTGGTGGTGAGGAGTACGGCGGTAACAATTCCAACTATATCTGGTCACATTACTGGGGCCTCAGCTCGACAGTGACATATGATGGTATCAGGATGCGTTATTATCATACCGAGCCGGCGAGAAGGGGATGGGACTCGACTCCAAGCACATGGGGCATTACAAGGATAGGTGTGATCGCCCACGAGACGGGGCATTTCATAGGTCTGCCTGATCTCTATGACTACGGTTATGACAGCCAGGGAACTGGTGATTTCTGCCTGATGTCAGGAGGTTCCTGGAATGGCAGCATCGGTTCGACTCCATCACACATGAGTGCCTGGTGCAAGGTCGATCTGGGATGGGTCACACCGACGACTATATCGTCGGGCGGTGTCTATCCTGTTTCACAGGTTGAGACGTCTCAGCAGATATACAAGCTTCAGGGCGGGTTTTCCAGTAATGAGTTTTTTCTCGTGGAAAACAGGCAGGGAACGGGTTTTGACTCGGCCTTGCCGGGAAGCCTAAGAGGGCTGATGATATGGCATGTAGACGAGAACCAGCCAAACAACGACGACCAGACGCATTTCATGGTCGATCTCGAAGAGGCGAGTGGCACGCAACATCTCGAGCAGAATACAAACTCGGGTGAGGACTCAGATTATTTCCGGCAGGGGAATGCCACAGAGTTTACCGGAATAACGACACCGAATAACAACAGTTACAGCGCATCACCGCTGGGACTCGATATTACTTCGATAAGCGCGACGGGCGCGATGATGTCGTTCGCTGTGAACGGGATGGACCTTACGATCACTTCGCCTCTGGGAGGCGACATCGTTGATGTCGGGGATGTCCACCAGGTGACCTGGACACTGGCCGGAGGCAGCGCCGACTCCTTCAGTATATATCTCAGTATAGACAGCGGCTCGAATTACAATTACCCGGTAGTCACCGGTCTTTCCGGTGGAGCTACATTCTATAACTGGACCGTTCCGAATCTTCCAGTGCCCACAGCCCGACTGAAGGTTGAAGCGTGGTCAGGAGGTTCTGTCGCGGGTGTTACAACAAATTCCAGTGATTTTGCGATAAAGGGAAAGTACAGATATGTATCACCCTCCGGCGGTAATATATCTCCTTATTCCTTGCCTGCATGGGCGGCGAACGATATTCAGGACGCGATCGATGTGTCCGACACGGGAGATTCGATCATGGTAGCGGCTTCCACATATAACTCCGCCGTTACCGTCGATAAACCGGTCTTCCTGTTCGGCGGATGGGATGTCTCGTTCACATCCAGGGATCCCGAAACGAATGTGACGACTATCAACAGTTCCGGCAGTGTCGTTTCTTTCATGAACACCAACCCCGATCCGACCGGAATAGATGGATTTACGATAACAGGGGGAACGGGCACTTACCTTTACCTGCCGACACTCGGAACCCATGGGGGGGGCATCTTCGCCTATGAATCTTCTCCTGTTATAAGGGGAAACAAGATAAATTCCTGTGGATACATCGACGGCACGAGTTATTCCGCCGGTGGCGGTATAGCCTGTTATTCGGGTACAGTGACGATAGAGGATAACATTATCGATGCCTGCGTCGCTCAGACAGGTGGAGGAATATACATCTACCAGGTCGATGCCGCGATAAGGCGTAACACCATTAATGGTTCGACAGCGGATCCGATGTTTACAGGGCAGAAGGACGGTGGCGGGATCTATGCTTATCAGTCGACGATAGATGCCGAGGATAACATGATCTCCGGTAATATCGGTTACATGAAGGGTGGAGGTGTCTATGCAAGGTTCAGTCCCGCTTCTTTCTCAGGCGATACGATCGCGGGCAACCATGCCACCGGAACCGGTGGCGGGATCGAGACCGAGCGCTCGTCACTTCAACTTGCCGGGGTAAGCATCATTGATAATATAAGCGACGGCTCCGCCGGAGGCATCTGTCATCGTTTCGCTGAGCTTAACATCGAGAATTCGATAATAGCGTTGAACATTGCCGGAAGTCTCGGTGGCGGTATCCAGGCGGACAGCATATGGGGCAGCGTAAAGAACAATACAATAGACAGAAACCGTTCTGCTATTGTCGGTGGAAATATCTTCATGGCATCCCTGGCGGGAATCGATATCAGGAACAACGTGGTATCGTATGGTTATCCGGACGGGTTCATGGCTTCAGACGGACCAGGAGTGACTTTTCAGTATAACGACTGCTTTGGGAACAACGGTCAGGATGTTGTCTCACTGATACCCGATACGACAAACTTCAGCAGGAACCCGTTCTTTGCTGACACCACATCTATGGACTACCATTTTGCTGTGCATTCGGGTGGCATTGATACTGGAGATCCGGTCATAAGCGATCCTGATGGATCGAGGGCCGATGTCGGCGTGTACGGTGGGCCGCTAGCCGTGATGGCTGCTCCTGCATTCGTGACAGGCTTGTCCGCCGTTGCCATCGACGATATCACTATCCAGCTCGCGTGGGACCTTCAGCTTCCTGGCGGGCTTGATTACTACGCTGTCTACGGGGATACGCTCGGGGGGATCGTGCCCGATGAGGAAATCTACCTTGGAAGCGTTCCTTCCGCGGAATCGAGTTTTGATCATAGCCCCGTTGGTGGGTGCTGGTACTACAAAGTGTCGGTCATCAACTCCATCGGATATGGGGGAGGCTATTCGAACGAGGCGGGTGACTGTGCTGCGGGTCCCGACCTGATAGCTCCGACGGTCACGGTAGTCTATCCCGATGGTGGAGAGATTTTTGCTCCCGGTGATACGATAGATATACAATGGGTCGCTACTGACAACGTACAGGTCGATTCTGTAAGCATCTTTTTCTCGGACAACGGCGGAACAGACTTTACTCTTCTCGCTGGTAGTGAACCGAACGATTCACTTTATAAGTGGGTAGCTCCAGAGATCGATGCTGACAGTTGCCTGGTCAAGATCGTGGCTTATGACCCGTCACTTCTGTCTGGCGAAGATACAAGTGACAGCCTGTTTACGATAACCGCAGGTACGACGGATGCCGGAGATATGCCGGCACAGGCATTCTACCTGAGGCAGAACTACCCGAACCCGTTCAATCCGACGACGAGGATAGTCTTCGCGATAGGGCAGTCCTCGAACGTTTCCCTGCGCATATACGACGTAGCCGGGCGTCTCGTCAGAGTACTGCTCAACGAGAAGCGGGATGTCGGCCGTTATGAAGAGGTATGGAACGGTCTGGACGACCGGAGCGGAATAGTCTCGAGTGGAGTATATTTCTACAGGCTTATCGCGGGTGATCAGGTACGGACCAGAAAAATGGTCCTGATGCGATAGGAGTTGAGGAAGGATCGGCCTTTATTTCTGGCTAATAATACCGGGAGGTCTGGCGCTTTTGAGCGGTGAGCCTTCCGGTATTTTCTTGAGTAATTATCCTGAATCAATCATCTGACAATATTACGTTGAAGACCTGAAGTTACTTTACAGCTTTGGGGATTTCAATTATTCTACAGTTCATGGGACATTTTCGTGAAAGAAATAGTTGTGGGAGCCGATGCGTATGAGGAGTTTCATCATAGTGCTATGCTCGCTATCGTTACTTGCCGGATGCGGAAACGATGAGTCTGGTGACGTGAAGAAAGAGTTGACCAGACAACAGAAGGACAGCGTTCTTTCTGAATCCGTTCTGCCAGGCGCGAGTGTGGTGGGAAGCGCTATTTCGGTCTCCGACTCGGCGGCGGCCAGGGCAAAGAGACTTGACGAAATGTCAAAATAGCGTTAATCGACATAAAAATGACTTGATGGTTTTCGCCGTTATTAATTCTACCAGACGATCGGACAATTCGTTGCTGGATGAAACATTATGAGATACGCGGCTGTTCTGGTTTTGATCCTCGTCGCCGTTTCCTGCACGGAATACGGAGCATATGATTATGTGATCCTGAAACCAGAGAACGATTTTATTCCGATCTATTATATTCTCGGGATGCTGGATGACGGATTTTTCCGTTTGACTGATCTTGATGAGGGTGATCTGGCCCCGGACTTTATCGAGAGTTTCAATCCAAGAGAGATATACGAAGCTGAATTGTTCGAGTATTATATCAGGGTTCTTATGAGGGAAGAAGGCATTGAGACTGAATTGTCAGTGTCGAAGGATATGCAGGGTCATATCATATTCAAGTCCGAAGAAGTCACCGAAATAATCTATTCCTACTATGAAAAAATAGATGTGGGGAATCCGGTTATGGACATTGCGATCTTTAACGGCAACCGTGAAGCCATGATATCATACCTCGCTGGAGTCTATTCGCGTTCATACTACAATGAGAGATTGTGGCTCCATATCACACAGGATCTGAAGGCGGGTCTTGTCGTGAAGTTGCTTCAGGAACTCACATGTGGCGAAATAAAGGTCACCCGTATCGAAGTCAAAGACTATAGAAACTTGTCCCTCGGCGGTTACGATATACCGGTAAGTTACAAATGCGGACTGGAACTGGAGCAAAAACTGAAGAATTACGACATTGATATAAGACAGTAAGAAGCAGGATAGAACAAAGTATGGGGACAGTCAGGGGCGGAATCCTGTATTTCACGAAATATTTCAGGAAGGAAAAGATGAAGTCTGCTATCAGGTCATATATCATTCTCTGGCTCGTGATAGTCGCTATTTCATCCGCAGCTTCTCAGCAGATAAAGGCAGACGGAGTAGCGGGGAATGACACTGGGGCTGAGACCGTGCAATCACATGGTACTGATACCGACCTGCACGAGTACGAGCTGATGTCCCTGCTGGTAGTATCTGAATACGGAACAGACTATGAATTGATCCTCATCGAGGATATGACAGAGTCGTGGGTAATATCCACAAATCCGGTGCTGTTGATGGAAAAATGGCCCGACCTCCTCAAGCAGGAGACGCTGGACTCGCTTATAATGAAGAACATCAATGTGTCGACACGGCTGGACAGGAAGTTCGATCTTCCATCGGTCTATCGAATAGTGCCTGAAAACGAATTTCTGGAAGCGCTTGGGGATACTGAGAACCCCGACTGGGACGGTTTCGATTCAACCTTTGTCGATGCCCAGGGATACCTGACCTTCTCCAAAGCCGGGTTCGATGCGGGTAGGACCCAGGCCCTGATCATATTTTCCAACGCATACCGGTGCAGCGGGACGAGGACCCGGCCCTTAAAGAGGAAGATTGCCTTTTTCACCAGAAATGGCGGGGAATGGAAACTGGAGGGGGTAGCCCGGGGTTTCACTGCCCGGGAATGACCGCGATATGATATCGGGTGACTTTATCATCCAGGGAAGAAAATAGAAAGAATCAGCTGATGAAGATATATTCATGGAATGTCAACGGTATCAGGGCTGTGCAGAAAAAAGGATTTATAGACTGGGTGGTGAAGGAACAGCCCGATATTCTGTGCATACAGGAGACGAAAGCAAATGTGGAGCAGCTCAGCGAGGAGTTGTTGAACATACCCGGATACTTTGCCTCGTTCAATTCCGCTGAGAGAAAGGGATACAGTGGTGTCGCGATCTACTCCAGGACAGAACCCCTGAAAATGGATCATGGGTTCGGAGTGGAAAGGTTTGACAGCGAGGGAAGGGTGATTGTCAGCGAGTATCCCGATTTCACCCTGCTCAATATATATTTTCCGAATGGCCAGAAGGACGACGAAAGACTGGCCTATAAGATGGATTTCTACGATGCAACCCTCGATTTCTGCGAGTCGCTCAGGAAGAAAGGGAAAAAACTGGTGATCTGCGGTGACTACAATACTGCCCACAGGGAGATCGACCTGAAAAATCCGAAACCTAATGAAAAACGTTCCGGTTTTCTTCCAATAGAGCGTCAATGGATAGACAGATTCATAGCTGCCGGGTATGTCGATACTTTCAGGAGTCTTTATCCGGAAAAAGTGATGTATTCGTGGTGGTCATACAGGTTCAGCGCGAGGAAGAAGAATGTGGGATGGAGAATAGATTACCATTTTGTGTCCAGCGACCTTGCCGACAAAGTCAGGGACGCGATGATCATGAACGAGGTGTCCGGTTCCGATCACTGTCCGGTGGTCCTTGAACTTGACCTTTAAACAGAAATGCCCCCTGCACGGCCGAGACGATTGCCGCCCCGGAAAGAAGGCACAGCATGTCGAACAATAAAAGCAGGAAGAATATGATCAGCGGGGTGGGTTCCATTTTTCTGCTGGTTTTGCTCAGCCTCTTTTACTATTCCTGCGAGAATGAAGAGGATATAGCGGGATGCAGGACATACGATCATGTCTTTGAAGACCATATCGGGATCGGAGGACTCGGAGGTACGGATACGATCCACGTATTCTTCGCTGCGTTCTATGACAGGGAGACTGCTGCTGATATAGAGTTCATCTATCATGAGACAGGCTGGCTGGAAGATTCTCTCATGGTCCAGTTGAATGTCTATGGCG
>JAHOYU010000249.1 GCA_019038625.1 Candidatus Latescibacterota bacterium
CAAGGAAAAGTATGAAATAATCGTGGAAAATGTGAGGATATTTTCAAAAAATCATTAATAAATTCCTGGTGATTTCCACAAGGTCACAGGCTCTTAGTTCAAGTTTTAGGAATTCCAATAATGGGTATTCCCGGATATTGGGTGTATCACCCCATTGACCCTGACAGGCATTTTGTGTTAAAATCCCTACAGATAACGGCAATTCCCGCCAATGAATTGCATCTGAAGGGAAACGGACCGGCGGGAAGCTGTTATCCTCTACTGGACCTCATATCTCATTTGGATCAAAAAATAGAATCCACGGATGAATCCTCAAGCAGAGCCATGGAAGGTTTTCGGGAGACTGTACCATGTTCCTCGTGAACCGATTTCTGCAGGTTATTGTATCTATATTGTCAATTGTATTGTGTGTCATTTCTGCCAGCATGGCGGAAGCTGCTGTTACCGGGCAAGTTGCAAGTGAGACGGTCGTGACTGATGCGGTTGTGACCGAGCCTGTCGCAACAGAGACAGTCGCAGCCGGGGCAGTTGTGAATGTTGAACCCTCATTCAGGAAAGTTTCGGGTAGGGTCGTCTCCCGTGCGACGGGAGATCCGATCAAACTGGCCGTCATCAATCTCTTTGAGACCGGAAGCATGACGCTGACCGGTGGGGATGGGCGGTTCGAGTTCGAAGTCCCTGCAGCACGAACCAATATCCACCTTGCTGTTACCCACGTATCATACCGGGAGATCCCCTTTCTTGAGATCCGGACCGATCGTACAAACGATATCGAGTTGTATCTGGACGTACTCCTCTATGAGGCCCCTCTGATAGAGGTAGTCGCTGAGAGGCGTCCTCTTTTTCCGATCGTCGGGCAGAGTGTAGAGATGGATGTGGCAAAGATTTCCGGCGGAGCGCTGTCCCAGGCGGATCCGCTATATGCTCTTAAAACTCTTCCCCAGGTATCTTCTGCCAGTGATTTCGATGGTAGATTCAGTATCTATGGAGCCTCGCCCGACGCGAACGCGTTTTTCCTGGATGGACTTCTTTTTTCGTCTCCATACCATCTTGGTGGGCTCTGCAGCATTTACGACGCTTCCAATATTGAGACTTTCCGGTTTTCGGCTATGCCGCTCTCGGCCGCTTCCCATGGCGCGACAGGCGCTGTTGTGGAGGTTGAGAGCAGGACCGGCTCCGCTGGCAGTCAGGCAGGGAACATATCTGGTTATTCATCGACCGGGGAGATGGGGGGCGGAGATTTATCATTGGATGGAAAATCATCGGATGAATATCCGGCAACGAATGAATTTTCTATCGGCCTGCTCAGTTCGTCGATCTCTTCATCCAGATCGATGGATGGAGGCGATATAGTCGTGTCGGGGATGGCGAGACGCAGCTACATGGACATCATCTATGATGCTCTGGGCAGCGCTGAAAACACGCAGTTGCCGAATTTTTATGATCTTCAGGGAAGTATCGTTAAAGAACTGGAAGGGCGGAAGTACCTGAAACTCGGAGCAATGCTCTCGGGAGATGAGATGATGATGGGTACGGGGAACATCTCAACGGGGTACGAAGGAGGGGACGGGTACGAGGGAGAGTCGATGTTGTCGTGGTACAGGAGGATCGGAGCCCTCTCACTCACTTATGCTTATCGCGAGGTCGAAGATTCCGAATGGTATGGGAGGGCCATGATCGCATGGCAGCCGCACAGGTCGAATTTCGACATGAGTGGTAATGATTATGAAGCGATGGGCTGGTATGGCGGCAGGGGTACTGTCCGGATAGATGCCGGCAGACGTTTTGGCGATTATACTCTGGCTACAGGTGTGTTTTCTTCGCTGTCGATGATCGAATACGAATTGAGGTTCGGACGCGGGTTCTGGCTTGCGAGCCGCAACGAGAACTCGGCTGTGAGAATAGACAATGACGGGTTCGAGTTTATTGCGGACGGCCACAACAAATGGACCTATACAGGTATTTACGGGGAGCTGAAAAGGGAAGGCACTCGCGGCGGCATGCAACTGGGAACGAGGGTCGAGGCCTTTTCGAGAAGCCGCGAACTGTCGCTCAGCCCGAGGCTTTCCGGTCACTGGATGATCAGCGACAAGACGATGGTCCTCACCTCCTGGGGGATATTCGCGAGGGATCCAGCTGAGGATTTCGGCAACCCCGCAGCTATCGGCAACGGGTTGAAGACGGAGAAGGCGACCCAGATATCCCTGGCGTTGAGGCGAGAACTTCCGTTCGGGATCACGGGACAGGCAGGAGGGTATCTCCGGAGGGACTGGGATCTGATGATTGAATCCGAACCGGTCACTTATACGAGCGGAGGCAGGGGGCGTGGAAAGGGAATAGAAGTCGGTCTGGAGAGAAGGGCCGGTTTGTTCGAGACCGTTTTGAGCTATTCATGGACACGGGCAGAACGGATCGATGATCCGCACACCCTGACGTTCAGGCCAGACCCGGCCGCAGAATCGGTCTACAACCTGGCTCCGGCCTATGACAGCCCGTACTGGTATTCGTCACCATATGAACGAAGGCATTCGATCAGCCTGGAGATCAAGAGACATTTTTCTGAAAGGTTCAATGTCTCGGTAGCATGGCGGGCCAATTCCGGACGGCCATTCACGCCGATTGGCGAAGTATACGAGAGGGAGGTCGGGGGATACATAGCATCCGAAGGCAGGAGGATGTCGGCGAACCTGCCATATTATTCCCGTATCGACCTGAGAGCTGAGTGGTCCTGGTCGCGTGGAACCTGTTTCTTCGAGGTGCTGAACGCGACGAATCACGAGAACGTCTTTAACCTCCGATACAGTGAGGATTACAGTTTGAAGAACTGGTACAAGATGATCCCGATCATGCCGGGGTTCGGAGTCAGGATGAATTTCTAGATATACAGGCCGGACATGGTACGAAGGCGGGGCGAGGATGCATGAAACCCTTCCCATCGCATTCCAGCGGTATTTGAACAGCTACCCGCTTTCGTCCGGCCAGTCTGTCATGATATTACTTCCCTCTATTCGGCAAATACCTGTTTTTCCGTGAAAACTCTTGATTAAATTGCGGTTCTATATTAATTTAATCCCGTTTCACTGCCGGAGTATTATTATAGTCGAAGTCCGCTAGCTTTGAAGGTGACAAATGCCGAAATTGATACTGATCATTATCAGCGCGGTCCTTGTTAATAATTTCGTCCTACAGAGATTCTTGGGGATATGCCCGTTTCTCGGCGTCTCAAAAAGAGTCTCCACGGCGATCGGTATGAGCGGCGCTGTGCTTTTCGTGATGGCGATGGCTTCGGTCGTTACCTGGTTGATCTATCATTACGTACTGCTGCCGTTTAATCTCGTATATCTCCAGACTGTGACTTTTATCCTTGTGATAGCCAGTCTTGTACAGCTTGTGGAACTTGTTCTCCAGAAATTAAGTCCCGCGTTGTACCAGGCGCTTGGGATTTTTCTCCCGCTTATTACTACTAACTGTGCCGTACTCGGAGTATCGGTACTAAATATTCAGAAAGAATACAGTCTGCTGGAAACGACGATCTTCGGGGTCGGTGCCGCGTTGGGTTTTGCCCTGGCCATGATCCTCTTTTCCGGGCTTAGGGAGAGGATCGACCTTTGTGATCCTCCTGTGGCGTTTAGAGGAACAGCCATAGCTCTGATAACAGCGGGGTTGCTGTCGCTGGCTTTCATGGGATTCACAGGGCTTGTGAAGGTATAAGTTAAAACGATCGAAGAAAGATAACGGAGGAATCAGAAAACATGCTGAGTGCCATTATAGCCCTTGCCGCTCTGGCTCTCGTTGCGAGTTTTGGTCTCGCGATCGCCGCCAGGATATTTGCCGTCGAGACAGATCCGAGGATCGAACTCGTGGAAGACGCACTTCCAGGCGCGAACTGCGGAGCCTGTGGATTTCCGGGCTGCAGTGGCCTGGCCAAAGCGATTGTCGAGGAAAAAGCTGGTGTTGCCGATTGTCCCGTCGGGGGAGGAGGCACCGCAACTGCCGTTGCCGAGATCATGGGACTGTCCTTCTCCGGTGGTGGAGAGAAGATGGTCGCTATGATCAACTGCAAGGGTGACGATGAGGTAGCTTTGAAGAGATTTCATTATAATGGCGTAGCTGATTGCACTTCGGCAGCATTGATCTTTGGTGGCGACAAGAGTTGTTCTTACGGCTGTCTGGGCCTCGGCACATGTGCCGGTGCCTGTCCGTTCGGAGCTATCGAGATGCTTCCGAGTGGTCTTGCCCTGGTCGATCCTGAGAAATGTACGGGATGTACGAAGTGTGTGGACTCCTGCCCGAAGGGGATCATCAAGATGGTCCCGGCGAGCAGGACGGTGCACATCCTGTGCAGTTCACACGATAAGGGCGGGGTGGCTCGAAAGGCATGCAAGACGGCATGTATCGGATGCCAGAAATGTGTGAAGGCCGTTCCCGAGGGAGCGATCGTCATGGATAACTTCCTCGCTGTTATAAATTACGAAATGGAGATACCTGAAGAAGTAGCTGGTGAATGTCCGATGAACACGATAGTGGTCAGCAGACAGGGTGGCATGGCGCCGCCCGGCCAGGAAATGCAGACAGCAGCGGGGGGTGACGCCTGATGAGTAAGGGTGCATTTTTCGGTGGAGTACATCCCTCATATAACAAGGATATGGCAAGCGGGCAGGCTGTCATCGAGATGCCCATGCCGAAGGAACTCGTAGTCTATTTTTCGCAGAACCTGGGTGCACCTTCGAACCCCGTAGTCAAAAAAGGTGATGAGGTCAAGAAGGGTCAGGTCATCGGCGAATCGGGCGGATTCGTTTCGACTCCGGTCCACGCACCGACTTCAGGCGTTGTTAAGGCTCTGGAAAACAGGCCGTCTCCTGTAGGAGTCGACATGATCGCGGCGGTAATAGTGCCGGACGGCCTTGACGAATGGGCCGAGGGTTGTAGTGTCGAAAGAGGCAGTACGGGCCTGAACCGTGAAAAGATCAAAGGACTGATTCATGACGGCGGCATCGTGGGAATGGGAGGGGCGACTTTCCCCACTCATGTGAAACTTTCACCTCCGCCGGACAAGAAGATGGATACTCTGATCATAAACGGTGCTGAGTGTGAGCCGTACCTCACGGCCGATCACAGGGTGATGCTGGAGAGTGCCGAGGCGGTACTCGACGGCGCGTCACTGTTTGCCGGAGTCATTGACGTAAAAAATATTGTTATTGCCATAGAGAAGAACAAGCCCGACGCTATCATTACCATGCAGAGGGCAATATCTGGACGAAGCGGTTTTTCCGTTGCCGAGATGGATGTCATTTATCCTCAGGGCGCCGAGAAACAGCTGATCTACGCGATCACAGGTCGCAAGGTCCCGGCTGGCGGCCTGCCGATGGATGTCGGCGTGCTTGTGCAGAATGTCGGGACGGCCGCGGCAGCTTACGAGATGATCCGTTACAACAGACCACTCATTCAGAGGGTAGTCACCGTAACGGGCGCCGGGATAAAGCAGCCGAAAAATGTGTTGGCCAGGGTAGGGACAAAATTCTCGGACCTGATCGAGTTTTGCGGAGGGGTACACAGAGACACGGCGAAACTGATCAATGGTGGGCCGATGATGGGCATTGCCCAGCATTCCCTCGATGCCGGGATGACGAAAGGTACAAGCGGCCTTGTGCTTCTGAGGGAAGATGAGGTCGGGCAGTTCGTCAGTGATCCCTGCATCCGTTGCGGCAGGTGTCTGGATGCCTGTCCGATGACGCTCAACCCGTCTGCTCTGAGCATTTTTATCGAACGTATGCGTTTTGATGACGCTGAAGAATATAATCTGATGGATTGTATAGAG
>JAHOYU010000250.1 GCA_019038625.1 Candidatus Latescibacterota bacterium
GATCTGGATCTATGACCATAAAGAGAACAAATATATCCAGGCGACGACATCAGATGCCATGGACATACTTCCCCGATGGTATGATGACGAGACTCTTTATTACCTCAGCAGTTCCCCCGGCAACTATAACATCTTTCATGTAAAGATAGATGAGAATGGCTCGGTCTCGGACCCTGTTCAGGTGACCAGTGAAGATTCAGGTATCAGGTATTTTGATGTGAGCAAGGCTGGACAGGTTATCGTTGCGGAGGCCAGGACTGACCTTTACTGGATCAGCCTCGACGGCAGCCAGTCAAAGAAGATCAAGCTGGATATCGGATCGGACTACCATTTCGATCCGGTAAAACATGAGACCTTCTCCGCGAACATCAACCAGTACTCGGTATCTCCCGATGGCAAATACACAGCTATGGCTATTCATGGCGAGATATTCGTTACAGAGAACCACAAGAAAAAAGCCAGGAGCGTCAACCTGAGTGATTCTCCGTCAAGAGACACCGATCCTGTATGGACCAGCGATACGACCCTGGTATTTATTTCAGACAGAGCAGGACAGTATGACATCTATCTGGTGGAATCAGCGGACCCGGATGAAAAAAATCTGTTTAAAAGTCTGAAACACGAGATCACAAAACTGACGAAGACCGGCAGTGACGAATCGGATCTCGCGGTCTCTCCCGACGGGAAAAAGTTATCCTTCCTCAGGGGGAGGGGTAAACTTATCGTCGCTGAATTCGATGAGAAAAAGAATCTTGTCGAGAAAAAGACGCTTCTCGATGGCTGGGCAACACCCTCCGGTGTCATCTGGTCCCCCGACGGGCAGTACGTCGCCTATTCACTCGACGACCTGAACTTCGATCCCGAGATCTATATCCATCCCGTCGACGGATCGATCGATCCGGCAAATATCAGCATGCATCCGAGGGGAGACTTTAATCCGGTGTGGTCTCCAGACGGAAGCAAGCTGGGGTTCTCGTCAGCAAGAAACAACCAGAACAGCGACGTCTGGTTCGTCTGGTTGAAGAAGGCCGACTGGGAGAAGACCACCCAGGACTGGGATGAGGAAGATGACGGCGATGATGTGGGGATCGCCGACTCCGGCAAGAGCGACAAAAAAGATAAAAAGGGCAAGAAAGACAAGGATGATGAGGAGAAAAAGGACGAGCCGGAACCTCTGGAAATCGATTTCAAGGATATCCATGAACGCCTCGTTCAGGTGACATCGCTTCCTGGAGACGAGGGGAATATCGCGATCTCCAAGGACGGCAAGACATTCTATTTTACAGCTCCAGCCAATTCAGGCACGGGCCGCGACCTGTTTTCGATAAAGTGGGACGGCAAGGACCTGAAGAGCATCACCAGTGGTGGGCAGAACCCCGCCGGCCTGGAATTCGATAAGGCGAAAGCTTATCTCTACATGCTGAAGCGCGGAAAACTGGCCAGGATGAAAGCGGGAGCCAGCAAGGTCGAGGGAGTCGCCATGAGAGCGGCGATGTCGATCGACCGAATAGCCGAGAGAGGACAGATATTCGAGGAAGCGTGGCGGACATTGGATGCTGGTTTCTACGATCCGGATTTCCACGGCCAGAACTGGAAAAAACTCAAAGATACATACAAGCCATGGGCGATGATGGCATCGACCAAGCACGATTTCAGGGATATGTTCAACCTGATGGCTGGACAGCTCAACGCAAGCCATATGGGTTTGTACGGCGGAGATATGGCTGAGACACAGAGAGAGGTAACCGGGCTGCTCGGAATCGATATCGTGTCTGCTGGCAAGGGAGTAAAGGTCCTGAGAGTCGTGCCTGATTCTCCCGCAGCCAGGACGGTCAGTACAGTCGAGGAAGGCGATATCATCACCGCCGTCAATGGCGATCCTGTCAAAAGCGATATCAATTTCTATTCTCTCCTCGTCAATATGTCCGACACGAAGGTCCTTCTCTCGGTGACAGACAAGAAGGGCAAGGAGAGGGAAGTAGCGATCCGACCCGTACGGTCACTCAGAAACGAACTTTACAACGAATGGGTAAAGGAAAAACGAGCTTTTACTGAAAAAGCTTCAAAAGGAAAGCTGGGATACCTGCACATCCAGGCGATGGGGTGGGCGAGTTTCGAACGTTTCGAGAGGGATTTTGCCGCGGCCGGAGCTGGCAAGGAAGGCATCGTCATCGATGTGCGATACAATGGTGGTGGGTGGACGACAGACTACGTGATGGCTGTACTCAACGTGAAGCAGCACGCGTACACAGTGCCACGTGGGGCAGCGGGCAATCTGAAAAAAGATCACAAAAAGTTCAGTGATTACTATCCATACGCGGAGAGGCTGCCTTTCTACCCATGGATGAAGCCCTCGATCGCGATCTGTAACGAGATGAGCTATTCAAACGCTGAAATATTCTCACATGCTTACAAGACTCTCGATATCGGCACTCTTGTGGGGCAGCCGACCTTCGGAGCGGTAATATCGACAGGCGGCAAGAGGCTGATCGACGGTTCGCTGGTCAGGCTTCCGTTCAGAGCATGGTACGTAAAGGCAACAGAGGAGAATATGGAACTCGGGCCGGCGGTCCCCGACATCCTCGTCAAGAACGGACCCGAATGTAAGGCTGACGGGACAGACCCCCAGCTGAAAAGAGCAGTCGAGGAACTTCTCGGTCAGATCGAAGCGAAATAGACTGGTAGAGTGAAGGGGGAACATCTGTGGCCGTAATCAGGTTCTTCGTGCTGGTTATTGGTTTAATCATGATTGGATGGGGCCTGGTCGGGTTTGTTGTCGCCGTGCCGGCTGGGGCCATGGCTGTTCCTGTCTCCACTCCGGTCTTTGAGGACGAGCCGGAGGCGCACGCTCTATACGACAGGATGCTGGATGTCTTCAAGACCAGTGAGACGCTCTTTCTCGATGGCGAATACTCATGGGGCATTGGGGACATAGATCTGGGAAAGGCAAGATTCAGGCTCTGGATGAAGAAGCCGAACTTCGCGAGAATGGAGGCTGTTTCTCTCGATCTTGGTACAGAGGCAAACCTGATCCTCGACGGAGACACGACCTGGATCTACTGGCCGAAAGGGCTGCCACATCTTTCGAATGTGGATCCTGTCTGGCATGATGAGATAAAGGATGTTGCGTTCAGGAGATTTTACTCGCCCCCCGGATATCATTCACTACTTCACAGGACCAGTGACATGTTTGTCGATATGTCCAACTCTATCTTCGAATTCAGCACATTTCATGGATATACCGATGTGTTCCTCAAGTCTCTGGATGGGGTAAGAGGCCTTGGGACGGAAGAAATCGAAGGACAGGTATGTGATGTCATAGAGGTGAGTTTCCTGTCGGGGCAGCGCGTGAAGAAATACTGGCTGTCGAGGGAACATCATCTACCCCTGAAGCTCGAACAGGTGGTTCACGCCAATAACGATATTACCTACGAGGAAAACTGGTCGTATGTATCTATCGGTGACGAGATGTCTGATGAGCTTTTTTCCTGGAAGCCAGGCGAAGACTGGATCGAGTTCAGGGATCCTGTTCTGGAGGACGGTATCTTAAAGGCTGGAGCGGAAGCACCAGATTTCGACCTCGATCTGCTCGAGGGCGGACGGTTTAAGTTGTCTGCTCAGAGGGGGAAGGCTGTCTGGCTGGTCTTCTGGAGAGTGGGTTGCCCTCCCTGCAGGGTCGAGATGCCCCATCTTGAGGATATGCACCGGAAATACAGGAAGAAGGGCCTGGTTGTCATCGGGTTCGACTGTGTCGACAAGCCTGAGATCATCAAAGAGTTCCTCGATCAGTATGACACTTCATATCCTACGATCGCAGATGGTTCAGATGAAGCCAACGCTATTTTCAATAAAAAGTACCAGAGGATAAGTGGACTGTCGGCGGTACCTCTGAATTATTTTATCGATGGTGAGGGCAGGGTTGTCAAAGGGTGGTACGGGTTCAAGGAGAAGGGTGACGACAGCGAGGAAATGATAAAGAAGATGCTCGAAGAAAACAGGACACGCCTTGAAGAAGCTGTCGATCATCTGCTCGGATTCGTAGAAGGATCGGACTGTGTGTTTATCCGTAACGGAAAGGAAAACGGACCAGAAGCCGCCGCAAAGCACATCAAACGCAAGGCAAAGCACTTCAGGAAAGAGATCTGGACTCCGGAAGATTTCATTCGCCTTTCGGCCACAAAGAGCGAACGGTCGGGAAAACCCTATATGGTCAGAGTCGCCGGGAGAGCAGAGATACCATGCGCTGAATGGCTGATCGAAGAACTCACCGCGTACTGCGGACGGTAACAGACGATTCGGTGGCTAATTAATTTTCATCACAGCCCCGAGGTTGGTTAACGTTCGCGTCTACTCCTTGTCTTTCAATTCAGTCATCAGTATCAGATGGCGCTGATTCCACTTGTCGCCACTTTTTACATGAAATCTGTCTTCCAACGTGCCATCCGGGCGCAGAAAATAACTGGTTTTGAAAGGCCTGTTTCCTTCCTGGACGATGCTCTCACCCTCCATAATGACAAGGTCACCCTCGATCTTCACTGCTCCCCTGCTGAGCTGTCCTCTGTTGGTCAGACTTAGAAATGCGACTTGCTGTTTTCCAGCATCCCAGTAGTATATCGTCTCCATCGCGAATGAAAGCTCATCGACACTTTTTGTGAGGCGCACCGATTGGCCGTCGAGAATCGATTCCCATTTCACTATATGCCTGTAATGGGCGTCTTCAGGGTTTGAGTAATGACCGAGCCAGGTCTTTCCGATAAAGGGCCGCATAAACTCCATATGCTCGCCGAGTTCCTGACCCTGTGCCTGGAGTGCAATGCAAATGATCAGAACGGTAGTTATCATAAACAGACTGGAATTTCTTTTAATCAAAATACCTCCTCATGCAATTTGGATCGGGCAAAAATCACATCTGTCTTACTCGCCCATCTGCGCGGGGTTCGGTGTCTTGATAATCAGGAATGTCGCGTTTGTCTCGGACTTATTCTTTATGTTCATCGGCGTCTTGAAAGCAATAGGCACAAGATCGCCTTCCCTTGCGACGATATCCTTTCCGGACAGATTAATGATGACTTCCCCGTCCAGGATAATTATATGCACATTAGAGTTTGCATTGTGCTGGGGCACTGCCTGCCCGGGTTTCAATGCTGCCTGCATCATCAATATATGATCTTCGTCTACAAGCTTTCTTTTACCCATTCCATTGTCAACGTAAGGTGCCCCGTCTAAAAGGTTTACTATTTTGTCTTCCGCTACGGACTGGATCGGGATACAGATGTACATAAGCAGAATCGCAGCAGCAATGAGTCTTTTCACAGGGTTCTCCTTTTGTTGAATCCATTGAATAACCAGATTTCAGGAAATACTATGACAGGGAATGTGAGTGTGTGTCAATAAGTCAGGAATCCTTATTCAGAATCCAGTATCTCTCGGACTTTGAATGCCAGTTCCTGCATCGAGAAGGGTTTCTGGAGGAAGTGCACACCTTCTTCCAGGATTCCCCTGTGAACGATCACATTGGCCGTGTAGCCGGACACGAACAGGCACTTGAGTTCCGGAGTAATGGATTGCAGTCGTTCGGCCAGGTCCCGGCCGTTGATTTCGGGCATGACGACATCGGTCATAAGCAGGTGGATCTTATCTGAGTGCTTCTCGACAATCCCAATGGCTTCGCTGGGAGAACTCGCGGTCAGCACGTTGTAGCCTAATCGTTTGAGAATAGTCTGCCCCATTTTCAGCACCGCTTCTTCGTCTTCCACCAACAGCACCGTTTCGCCCTTGCTCCCGGGCATCTCTGCGAGGTTCGACTTTTGTTTCTCAACGGGTCGACCCGTATGTCGGGGGAGGTAGATCCTGAATGTCGTTCCCTCGCCGGGTTTGCTATACGTGGAAATGAATCCCCCGTTCTGTTTGATGATGCCGTATACCGTAGCCAGTCCGAGTCCGGTGCCCTCACCGATGTCTTTGGTGGTGAAAAATGGCTCGAAGAGATGATCGATGACCTCTTTGTCCATTCCGCAGCCGTCATCGCTCACTGCAAACATCACATAATCACCGGGGAGAAATTCAGGGTGTTCCACACAGAATGTCTCATCAAAAGTTGTGTTTTCCGTCTCGATAGTGACTTTGCCCACGCCGGTGATGGCAGCACGGGCGTTGATGCACAGGTTGGCCAGGATCTGGTCGACCTGGTTGGGGTCGATCTTCAGGAGCCACAGGTCCGTCCCAGGCACCAGGATCAGGTCGATGTCCTCGCCGATGAGTCTCCTCAACATTTTGAGCATTCCAGATACAGTTTCGTTCAAATTCAGGATTTTGGGCATTGCGGTCTGTTTCCGGGCGAAGGCCAGCAGTTGCCGGGTCGTATCGGCTGAGCGTTGAGCGGCCTTCTGAATTTCCTCGAGGTCAGTATGGAGAGGCTCGGTCGGTTTTACCTGGCTCAGGGCGATCTCCACGTAACCGAGGATCACACTCAGCATGTTGTTGAAGTCGTGGGCCACGCCCCCTGCCAGTCGGCCCACAGATTCCATCTTCTGGGACTGGTGCAATTGCTCCTCCAGTTTCAGTTCTTTGGTGATGTCACGCTTGACCGCCACATAGTTTATCGTCCGGCCTGATGTATCGCGCACCGGCGAGATGACGGCTTCCTCGTTATAGAGTGTACCATCCTTTTTCTTGTTGACGAATCGGCCCGTCCAGGTGTCGCCTTGCCTGAGAGTACTCCACATCTCCTTGTAGAATGTATCATCGTGTTCGCCGCTCTTCAGGACTTTCGGATTCTGGCCGATGGCTTCCTCGCGCTTGTAGCCTGTGATCAGCTCAAAGGCCGGGTTGACATATAGTATAGTGCCTTCGGTATCGGTGATGACTATGGTCTCCGCAGCCTGCTCTATGGCAGACATCAACCGTTCCCGCTCTTCTTCGTCCTGCTTGCGCCTGGTGATATCCTGGAACACACAGTAAGTCTGTCGGAAACTGCCATCAGGCGAGTATCCGATACAACCTTCGAAAGCGATATCCAGAAAGTGCCCGTCCTTATGCCTGATCTTGAATTGAACATCGGTTACAAAGCCACAATGTTTAAATTCTGGAAAGTTTTTCTCGAAAATCGGGTTCCAGTCAGGATGCAGGAACTCCGCAAAGCTTTTGCCAATAACATTTTCCCTTTTGTAGCCAAGCGTCTTCAACCAGGCTGGATTCACGTCGATGAAACGGCCATTCTCATCAAGAGACTGGTAAGCAAGGGGGGCGTTATCGTAAAGTGCCCTGTATTTTTCCTCGCTTACCTGCAACGATTCTTCGGCCCGTTTGAGGTCGGTGATGTCGCGTAATATTTCCAGCTTGGAAATGCTGCCGTCAGAGTTCTTCAGTGGAGTATCGATCAGGTCATACGTTTTTCCGGTTTTGTCTAAATAATATTCCCAACGCACTGTTTTTCCCGCAAAGACCTCGGCGTTTTTGCACCAGGGGCATTTTTCTTTTCTGTCGATGAAATATTCATAACATTTCCTGCCATCATAGGCGCCGATCTCTTTTGCAAGTACAGGGTTTACATATTCGATATCGTATTGTTGGTTAACAATGTAAACACCATCTTCCATCGCCCCGAAAATGCTCTTTAGTTTGTCACTCTCAACGCGAAGCTCCGTTGTGCGCTGGTCCACCAATTGTTCCAGATGTTCCTGATCATGAAGGAGGTCGGCCTGCGCGAGGTGCAATCGGCGATTCAGTATAATAACGTAAATCGTGAACAGGGAGAGCAGGACAAGGGTGCCCAAAAGGGCAAAGGCTTCGATCAGATGCTGGGCGAAAAATTGTTTTAGCGTAACTTCCCCATGGCCTTTATATAGTCCCACGTGCAACTCCCGCAGGATTTCGTGCACAGAACTGTAATCGTGGGGAATCGTCCAGCATGTATAGTTTCCGGTAATGGCAGCGGGATCACTCATGTCCATGGACAGTAGGACAATTGTCACACTCTGAGCAAGTTTATCCGGTGTCTCGCGCAGAGCGGCGAATGCCCATTCGGGATAGCTGCGTGTACTGTGAATAAATGGGAGGTCATCGTCTATCTGGCCGAGTACTTTGATTGCTCCCTCAGCAAGTTCTCCACGCTCAATAAGTCCTTCGATGATTCCGGTGCGGATAGTACCGATGTCAACCTCGCCTCTCAACACACTGTAAATAACTGGTGGCTGTGTTCCCTCCGGTGCAAAGAGTACTTCAGAACAATCTTCGAAGGGATCGATGCCAATATCTTTCAGTTCGCGCAGGGCCATCCACCAGCCGCCGAAGGCCTCCCGATGCACGCCCATGATGCTATGACCTCGGATATCGCTGATCGACTCGATATCAGTCCTGTCCGCCCTCGTGAAAAACACACCCGCGAACTGAGTAGATCCACCACCGATCCTCAGGTTTTTAAGTGTGAGTATACGGGTAACACCGAACCTCGCTTCCAACTCCACATATGCCGCAGGATTGGTCAGGACGAAGTCGATCGTACCATCGCTCACGGCCTTCCTCACCGCATCGAACTGGATGATCGGAACGAGCTCGAAGGTATAGCCCGGGATCGCCTGGCTGAGTTTGTCTGTGGTAGGTCCCCATTTTTCGAAAGCTGCTTTAATGCCGCTGTGGGCCCGAACACCGATCCGGACAGTTTCATCCGGGATGGAGCGGTCTGAAGACTCGGTGCTACAAACCGCTGTGTGCATCAGCGCCACAGCCAGCATAACGGTGAACGACACCTTTAGAGTGGTGTATGGGTGACGAAGTATTAAAGAATATTTCATACTAAGTAATATTTTTACAGGAACTGCTGTTTATTGTCAAGAAACTGTGACATGCTGCGACCAAAAAATATGAGTTGATTTACCTATGATTTATGGAAGTCCCTCGGCAGATTGTCCGATAATGAACGCCTGTTGTTCCGTTTCCGGACAACATATGTGGTGTTGATGTTATGTAACTTGCAAATATACAACCTGTTATGATTGTGGCATGTTGTTTGTATAGGCATTCCTGTAGATAGCATATTATCGGTGGCACGAATTGGAGTGAAATGATCAGGAATTATTTCAAAATAGCCTTAAGAAACCTGGCAAGATACAAGATGTATTCCCTTATCAATATCCTGGGACTCGCGATAGGTATGGCCGGATTTATCCTGATCACACTCTGGGTGCACCACGAGAAGAGTTTTGACAGGTTCCACGAGGGACATGAAAATATTTACAGGGTTTTGAGCTTCGGGGACAAATACTTCAAAAACGGTTTTGATGGAACTCCTGGTCCCCTCGGTGCGAAAGCGGTCGAGGGGGTCCCCGAGGTTCAGGCAGCATGCAAGTTCGGGATGTTTCCCAAGCTGGCATTCAGGTACAAAGACAATGTCTTCTTCGAGAAGTCGGGGGTCGTCGTATCCGACACATTTCTCGATATATTTTCGTACGAACTGATCAAGGGTGACAGAAATACAGTTCTATCAGATCCATCAAGCATAGTGATAACCGAATCAATGGCCGAAAGGTACTTCGGTGAAGAAGATCCGATCGGAAAAGTGTTAGTCTCGGAAGGATTCGAGGGGATGGTCTCGGGTGTGTTAAAAGACGTCCCCTCGAACTCCACTTTAAGGTTTGACTATTTCATCTCGTTTGGGTTCTACCGGCGGGTCGGAGGTTCGGACAGCAACTGGTCGGCTTACAATTATTCGACATACCTTCGGTTGGCGGAAGGATCAGATACTGGCCGGGTCGCTGAACTCATGACCGATATAGCCCGGGATAACAATAGCGCCCAGGTGTCTAATTCTGGTTGCTGGTACAGGCTCGAGCCGATGATAGACGTGCACCTCAGCAGTCACAACATCGGATCATCTCGTGAGCTTGTGGGCGACAAGAGGATGGTCTTTGCTTTCTCGATCACTGCGTTGTTCGTTCTTATCCTCGCATGTATCAACTTCATGAATCTTTCGACTGCCAGAGCTGGCCGGCGGGCAAGAGAGATAGGCCTGAGGAAAGTCGTCGGTGCCGGAAGAGCATCGATCGTGCGTCAGTTCTACGGTGAATCGTTGATCTATTCGATCCTCGCGATGGTCCTTGCTGTGTTGCTGGCAGACTTGATGCTTCCCTGGTTCAACCGGGTATCGGGCAAGGAACTGGTGATAGCATATTCCTCGACCAGGCTGATCGTCCTGTTGCTCGGGACAATAGCATTTACCACGCTGACGGCTGGAAGTTATCCAGCGCTGTATCTCTCGGCCTTCAATCCTGCTTCGGTCCTGAAAGGGGAATTCACCCAGGGCAGGAGAGGTATCCGTTTCAGGAAAAGCCTGGTCGTAGGTCAGTTTGCGCTTTCCATTCTACTTCTTGTAACGGCTTCCTTCATGTCGAAGCAGATGCATTTCATGGCCAGGAAGGACCTTGGATTCAACAGGGAAAATCTCATCTATTTCCCGGTCAACACAGAGATCGTAGAGCGGTACGAACATGTCAAGAACTCACTTCTGGGAAAGCCTGGTATCATCTCGGTCAGTGCCCAGAACACTTTGGTCCCCGAGGTCCCCTGCAGGATGACCGGGTATAAATGGGATGGCAAGGATCCGGATCACAGCCAGGATATGATCTTCTCGCTTGTCGATTTCGATTTCTTCAGGACGATGGGATTGGAGATGAAAGAGGGAAGAGTCTTTTCGAGGGACTATTCGACGGATGCCACGTCGGCCTATATCCTCAATGAGGAGGCGATAAGGCAGATGAAGATTGCGGATCCGATCGGAAAAGGATTCGCGATGGTAGACCGGTCCGGAACGATCACCGGTATAGTAAAAGACGCGAACCTCAGATCGCTTCATGTCCAGGTCGAACCGCATGTCTTTCTTATCACAGAGGATATGTCCCGGATGAATTCATACGGCATAGTCCTCGTTCGGATCGATGGGAACAGGACTTCAGAGGCTATCGCCGGTATTGATGGTGTCTGGAACGAAGTCTGTTCTGATAAACCGTTCGAATACCATTTCATGGACGAGACCTACGACAGGTTGTATACCGCGGAGGCGCGTGCCGGAAAAGTGATTAACTCGTTCACGGTATTTGCCATACTTATCTCCTGCCTCGGACTGTTCGGTCTGGCAGCGTTCATGGCAGAGCAGAAGACCAGGGAGATAGGGATAAGAAAGGTGATGGGGGCATCCGTTGGGAATATCATCATTCTTCTTTCGAAGGAATTTTCAAAGAGCGTCATGTATGCCAATATCGTAGCATGGCCCGCCGCCTACTTCATCGTCAGGCGAGTACTTCAGATATACGCGTACCGGATCGATATCACGCCCTGGATCTTCCTCTACTCGGGGGTGGCCGCGCTTGCGATCGCGATGATCACTATCTGCTGGCAGGCTGTCAGAGCTGCCCTGTCCGACCCCGTGAAGGCTGTCAGGTACGAGTAGATATCGAGTTTGCGTAAAGGGTCCTCATCACATATAATCATCCCATGAATGAAAAAGAACTGGTCATCCGCGCCCGTGGGGGCGACAGGAAGGCCTTCAACGAGCTTATTTCGAACTATATAGACAAGATCTATCGTCTTGGTTTCAAGGTCTCCGGTAACGAGGAAGATGCTCAGGACATCCTGCAGGAGACCTTTCTCAAGGCTATCGACAAGATAGAGAGCTTCAGGAGCGAAGCTTCCTTTGGTACGTGGCTCTATTCCATAGCGATGAATGTCATGAGAGCCTGTTTCGCCAAAAGGAAGAAGATGGAGTTGAAGACTATCGAGGAGTATGTGCCTGATCACTCGGATACTGGATCTTCCAGGCTGCTCGAATGGAACGATCCTCACGAGATGTTCGAGAACAGCCAGATCCGCGGGATCATAGACGATTTTATAGCGGAAATGCCCGGGGAGAACAGCACACCTTTCATACTGAGATATATAGATGAGATGCCGGTCAAGGATATCGCCGATGTGATGGAGCTGAGCGTGCCCGCCGTCAAATCCAGGATACTGAGGGCAAGGCTCGCTCTGCGGGAGCATATCTCGTCGAAGATGGAGGAGAGGAAGATATGAAAGACTGCACCGATTATATTCAGAATCTATGCTCATACGTTGATGGAGAGGCCGACGACTCTATCTGTAGAGAGATAGAAAAACATCTCAGGGATTGTCCCGAATGCAGGGTCATGGTGGATACATTGAAAAAGACCGTGGTTCTCTGCAAGGAGGGTGAGGAGAAGCACATTTCGATAGAGCTTCGCGCCAGGCTGGAATCCATTCTTGAGAAGAAGTGGAAGGAAAGATTCGGGAACGAGGCCGATGAGCAGACCCCGCCCGATAGCGAAGAGGCCGTTCCAGATGTCGAAGATAGTGATTCCGGCGACGAAAAATAGCTTTTTTTACCCCCGTAGCCATCTTGTTACACTCGTGTAACGTTTTTGATACAAGCCTGTTACAATTATATTACAAATAATCAGATTATTTTAGAATCGTTTTGGCCCCTTTTCTATCTAAAGGGTTAAATACGTTGATTTTTTGATGGGAAAGGAAAGGTAAAATGAAAAACTTAAGGCGATTTGTCGAAGATTTCTCGATCGATCATCCGTGGATGGTCATCGGGGCTGTTACGGTGATTACCGTCTTTTTCGCGTTCCAGCTTCCAGGCATCAAGATCGATACCGATCCGGAGAATATGCTTCAGGCTGACGAGCCGGCAAGACTCTTCGATCATGAGGTAAAGGAAGAGTTCGCGATCTCCGATTTTATAGCAGTCGGAGTCGTAGTAGAGGAAGGGGCGTTTACGAAGGAGATCCTGACTGACATTTACAGGATCGTCGAAGATGTCTCAGAGATCGAAGGCGTCGTGGCCGATGATATTCTGTCTCCCTCCACTGTCGATGATATCAGTCAGGGAGATGACGGGATCATGACTGTATCGACACTTCTCGACGAGGAACCCGAGGATGACGCAAGGGCCGAATATATACTCGAAAGGATCAGGAGCAACCCCGTGTTCAAGGGGAAGCTCGCTTCAGATGACGGCAAGGCGATCGCACTTTTCATTCCCATCGAAAACAAGAACATGTCTCACAGGATCGCCGGTGAGATAGAGAAGGTCATCGAGAAGCATTCTTCCGGACAGGATTATTTTATCGCGGGGCTGCCGGTGGCCGAAGACAGTTTCGGGGCCGAGATGTTCAAGCAGATGGCATTCAGCGCTCCTATGGCCGGATTGATCATCTTTCTGCTTCTGCTGCTCTTCTTCAGGAATGCCAGGATTGTCATCGCTCCCATGATCGTGGCAGTCGTTTCGGTGATCTGGACGATGGGTCTTCTGGTGCTAACTGGAAATACCGTTCATATTATGAGTTCGATGATACCGATCTTTCTGATTCCCATAGCGGTACTGAATTCGATACATATCATCTCCGAGTTTCATGACGAGTTTCATCGTTACAAGCACAAGAAGACTACAATACGCAATTCCATTCTGAAGCTTTTCACCCCGATGCTCTTTACGACCCTGACCACGATCGTCGGTTTCCTTTCTCTTGCCCTTACACCGATTCCGCCGGTCAGGGTGTTTGGTATCTTTGTGGCCTTTGGAATATTCGTCGCGTGGCTGCTGTCGATCACTTTCAACCCGGCATTCGCGGTCCTTATTCCTGACAAATCACTGAGGAATTTTGGCAAGAAAGACGATGCGCACGGTCCTCTTTCCCTGTTCCTTCATCTGTTGAGAGATTTCAACAGGAAATATTACAAGGTTGTTCTGGGCGGTACAGCAGTTGTAGTGATAGTCGCCGTTTTTGGCCTGAGCAAGATAGTGGTAAACGATAATCCCGTGAAGTGGTTCAAGAGCGACCATCCGTTGCGTGTAGCCGATGTGACCCTCAACAGTCACCTTGGGGGCACCTACATGAACTATCTCGTACTTGAGGGGGAAGAGGAAGGGTCAATGAAGGATCCGGCCACACTTGAATATATCGAACGCCTCCAGCTCCACCTTGAGAAGAGCGAGATCGTAGGCGCCGTTACAGGCATCACGGATGTAGTAAAGAAGGTCAGGGTAGAGCTTTTCGATGGAGATCAGAAAAAGTTTGCGATACCTGACAACAGGAAAGAGATCGCGGAGAACCTGTTCCTGTTCGAGATATCGGGTGGAGATCCGGAGGACCTCTACAAGTTCGTCAATCCAGAATATTCAAAGGCGAACCTCTGGGTCCAGTTGAAGGAGGGTGACAACAGGTCTGTTGCTTCGGTAGTTCAGGAGGCTGAAGAATTCATGAATGAAAACAAGCCTCCGGCAACACTGAAAGCTGAGTGGGCGGGGCTTCCCTATATCAATATCGTGTGGCAGAAGAAGATGGTCGAAGGTATGAGAGCGGCTCTTCTCAGCTCATTCGTCGTGGTCTTCCTGATGATGATGGGACTGTTCAAGTCTCCCATCCTGGGCGCCATCTCGATGTTGCCTCTCAGCATCACCATCATGGCCATCTATGCGGCGATAGGATTCATAGGCAAGCCATACGACATGCCGATAGCTGTCCTTTCGTCGCTCACGCTTGGTCTGTCTATCGATTTTGCGATCCATTTCATAAAGAGATCGAAGGAGATCCACAGGGAAACGGGAGATTTCCAGGAGACCTTTGATCAGATGTTCGAAGGTCTCGGAAGGGCTATAAGCAGAAACGTACTCGTAATAGCCATTGGGTTCATTCCGATGTTCTTTTCGATACTGGTTCCGTACATCACGGTAGGGTCGTTCTTCTTTGCGATCATGATGGTGTCGGGAGTAGTCACCATGATGCTTCTGCCATCGATCTTTATAGTGATACAGAAGAGGATCTTTCCGAATGCTGTTGTAGAGACTGAAAAGACCAGGATCAAAAAAGCAAGTTAACGAAATGCACGAGGCTGCCTGAGAGCGGCAATGAACAGGAGGCCATGCGAATGCAGGCCGGAAAGAAGGAGGAGATCATGAACTTGAAAAAAGAAAGATCAGAAAAGACGAAAAGATCATCGTCGGACGAGGGGTTGTTGTCTGCGTCGGGCGGACGAATCCGGCCTGTCGCCATGGGAGTGGCGGTCGCACTGATGCTGGTTCTGACTCAGTTTTCACCTGTGGTCGCGGAAGAGGCGGCAGCTGGTAACTCAGCGGCTGGAAATTCGGCATCACTGGAAAATACTGTTCCGGACGCGGCTCAACTCATGAAGGAAGCACATCTCGTGATGTTTTACGCTGCCGATGACGGTGTCGCGGAAGTCCAGATGAAGATCGTCAACAGCAGGGGCAAGGAAAGGCTTCGTGAGTTTGCCATGATGAGGCTTGACCTCGAAGAGGGTGGCAGACAGGATTACTATACCTACTTCCGCAAGCCTCATGATGTGTCCAGGATGTCTTTCATGGTGCACAAGCTTCCGAAAAAGACTGACAACAGGTGGATCTACATTCCATCGGTGGACCTGATAAAAAGGATCTCATCCGATGACAAGGCGTCGAGTTTTGTGGGTAGCGATTTTACTTACGAGGATATTTCCGGAAGGCACTGGACCGAGGACGATCACAAGCTTCTGAAGGAAGACACCTACAATAATCGAAAGGTCTATGTAGTCGAATCGATCCCACGTGAGAAGTACAAGGGCTTCGCGAGGAAGGTCACCTTCATAGATGCTGAGAACAGACTCATCCTGAAGGAAGAGTATTACAACGCCAAGGGAGAGCTGGCCAGGATCTTCACAGCCGAAAGGATCGAGGAGCATGACGGGATACTCACGCCAGCATATAGAAAGATGGAGAATGTAAAGAAAAAGCAGTATACGACTGTCGAGTTTTCCGGGATCAGATATAACGTGGGCATGAAGGAATCAATCTTCTCGGAGCGTTTTCTCAAGAATCCGCCTCGCGAATATATAAAGTAGGGATGGGGTGATAACGATGATGAGATTTATACAGAAAATGTCGGTAACAATGATGATCCTTATAGTCGCGGCCACTGCGGCCACAGCGACTGATATAAGTGGATTCGTTCAGGGACTATACGGATACGGATCGGACAGGAACAACCCTGTGCCATCGGAATTATCGGCCTCGGAAGTGAGACTCCAGATGCGAATCGAGTCATACTCAGATGCCGCGGAGTATTTTGGACGTCTTGATTTTGTTTATGACGATTACCTGGAACCAGAATACAGGATGATCCTCAGAGAGGGATATTTAAAATTCAACATCGGCAATAATGTTGATATGAAGGTCGGAAGACAAGTCATTACCTGGGGAACAGGAGACCTGATATTCATCAACGATCTGTTCCCGAAGGATTATCAGTCATTTTTCGCTGGTCGTGACGACCAGTATCTCAAATCGCCGCAGAACGCGTTGCGAACGACTATTTATGGTCGGCCCGGCACACTCGATATCGTTTATACACCGCGGTTCGCCCCGGATATCACTCCGACGGGGGAGAGGTTCAGTTATTACAACCCGATGACCGGTGGATATGTAGGCGGAGAAGGTTTCATTATGGACCCGACTCTTCCTGACGCAGAGGTGATCAATGGTGAGATCGCGGCGAGATATTCGAAATATATCGGTACGATTGATGCGGCGCTCTATTACTATCGGGGTTTCTACAAGGGGCCGGTCGGAATGGATCCGGCGACGATGACGGCATATTATCCCGGACTCCAGGTGTTCGGAGCATCTCTGAGATCACCTGTGTTTGGCGGAGTCTTCTGGACCGAAGGCGGGTATTACGATTCTCTTGATGACAGCGAAGGTGACGATCCATTCGTGCCAAATTCGTCAATAGGGAGTCTCGTCGGTTTCGAGCGAGCGATAAATCAGTCGTTCACTGCTAATATCCAGTATCGTAACAGCATGATCGTAGATCACGACAGGTATCTCGAGACCCTTCCCATGGGGTCGAACGAAGAGGACGAGATGTATCATCTGTTGACCAGCAGGGTGACGATGCTTTTCCTGATGGAGACCCTCAATGTCTCTCTGTTCGGTTTCTATTCTCCATCGGAAGAGGATTTCTACGGCAGGATGGCAGTCTCATACCGGTTCACCGACGAAGTGACCATGGCAGTAGGCGCGAACTTCTTCGAGGGCGCTGATCCATGGACCAGGTTCGGGATGTTCGATAGAAACGACAATGTTTATATGAAGTTCACCTATGGCCTCTAGAAGGGTGAGTGTTATTCGTCAGGATCCTTCCCGGACGGAAAAATTAAGGTATAAATTCATTGAAATACAGATTTTTTGGAACTATATTAATACAGCGAACGTAACAGTATATGGATGGAGGGAAGACGGGGATGAGGGGATGCAGAAGGGTCATTAAGGTGCAGCCATTTTCAGGCTGCCAGGACGATAGAGCTTAAGACAAGGATCGTCTTATTTCGGAAGGCTGATCCCCATGGCCTGATGGAAGTCTCGGCCGTCGGACAACGGGATCGGAAAAAAGGGACCAGGATTCTTACCAGGTCCCTTTTATTATTTTTCATCAAAACTACTTTTCCAAAACAACACCGATCGACTGTCATGCGTCCCCGGCGATTACATTCCCTGTCCCGGCAGTCGCATGAATTGCTCCGTTCCGACGATGCTAGAACGCCGAGACGAACCCTGTGATAAAGTCGTAACGCTCTCGTTCGTCTTCGTAAGTGGCCTCGGCAAGGAGCCGGACATTTCGGCGAAGGAGATAACTGTAGCTGAGTGTGCCTGAGAGATAGTCGTACTTGTCGATATCCGAGTCGATCATATTGACCAGCCCGGTGACGAAATTGCGTCCATCGGCTCCGTTCACAGCCCAGACCAGCTCGACGAACCCGCCGACAGTCTTTTTCTCATTGGCCTTCAGTGGGTCGTAGTATGGATTGTCGTCTGTCCTTTCAAGATACTGGACATTCAATTGCAGGATGTCCCTGAAATCGATCGTGCCGTCGATTCCCCAGTACATATGCTTGTTGTGGACATAATCGTTCCAGACCGGTGCTCTTGAGTCGGCCGAATACACGAATCCTCCGATCCGCACCGGCCCGAAGCCGTGAGTTGCCCTTAGCAGGACGTTCTTCCACTTCTCCGCGTCGAAGTATCCAGCATCATCCACTTCGTCTTTTCCATTGCCGTTTACGAGTTCAAACACAAGGTCGGTTCCGCAGGGAGAGGTATAGGTGACCATCAGTCCGCGGTCGTAGGCGAGGTTTGTCGGCGTGTCGCCTATCCTGAGTTTGTATATCTGGTAGTCCTCGAAGGTGAGGCGCAGTTCCCTCTTGAAAAGGGGGTCGGAGATCTGGAACTGTCCCACCATGATGTCCAGTTCTGAGCCGAAGAGGTTGTTGAAATGGATATAGGCGTCTTCGATACCCGCGACCTCTCCCTTTTCGGACATATAGAAATAGAAATAGTATCCGATGCTTTTCGAGATATTTCCTCCCGACATCAGTTTTACCCCGTAGGGGGTCTTGAGGTCGGTCATGTCATCGCCGTTTTCTCCAGAATAATGCGTGTGGTGGGCGAAGGCATCGAACCTGATCGCTATGGGGATGTCCCGTTGCAGCATAAGCAGGTCGTCTCCTGTGTCGTAAAAGGCCCGGGCCGGTTCCTGTCCCTCTTCAAGCTGGAAAGCATTACCGGCAAAGTCCTCGCCATAGGCTTTCAATCTCGGTGCTGGAGCGTGACATGTGGTGCAGGACATCTTGTATTTCCTGGCAAAAGCGGGGACGGCGTCCGCGCTCCCCGCAAGAACGGTCACTACAATAATCGACATGACCAGGCATGCCAGGGTCATCTTTGTCCGTTTGGTCGTTCTTTCCAAATCGAGACCTCCTTTTGATTTAATCCAGGAACCCGAATTGATCTAATGACAAAATTTAATCGAAGCTCTTGAGCTGATCAAAGAGCTTGAATTAATCGAATACCTCGAACCAGGTCTCCGCGTCGTTCACATGTATTATCTCTGTCTCATCCTCAGGGACTTTCAGATACTCAGCAACGGACTTGACCAGCCTGCGATAGTTCAGGGTACCTTTTATGAGCACTTTCCCCGGTTCGATATCGTCGGGCAGGGTCCAGGTATATGTCTCGATCCTGGTCTCCCTGGGACCGATCCTGTAATCGGTTCCGAACGAGGCCGTATTCCACTGGGCGATCGTCCTTCGTCCCTCGGGGTCGAAGTAGGGGAGGCAGAATATCCGGTCACCTTCGGGAAGCGCGTCTCTCGGTATCCCTTTAAAATCGGGCCTGCCCAGCATATATCCCATGTCCTGGTAGGTCAACTCGTTGCTTGTTATCGTCTGTTCCTCGCCTTCAAACCCCTTCAGGTCTACGGGAAGGTGATATTCCCTGCCCGCCGCGTCTATCGCGACCACGCGGAGCCAGAGCTGCCTTTCCTCGGCCGAACCGGACGGGACCTTGTGCCCGCATTTACCATTGAAGAGCTGTACCTTGACGACTACCTGGTCGCCCGGTTCGAACTCTCTCTCGACCGGATGCATCCTCATCTCTATGGATCCGCCTACTTTTCCAGGATCATGAGCGCCGTGGAAGAGGTGCTGTGCGACATCGGCATGCGCCTCTTTTGCGGTATTGGCGCTCCTGCCAGGAGCTCTCGGCATATGGCATGTGTGGCACTGGACGCCTTCGACGTTATATGGCCCCTCCGCCCATTCGAGTTGAGTCGATTTTACCCACAGCCCGAATGGATTCTGTTCGTTATGACAGATCCCGCAATATTCCGCGGAGCTTACGAAATCGAGTTTCGCTGACTTATGATATGGGCTGACAGCTTTCTCGCGGTTGCCGTATTTTGTCTTGCCCGGTGAGTTGACATAATTGAAATTGACCGAGGGGTCACCCGTGCGGGCCGTGATCGTATGACAGATATCGCAGGAGACGCTCTCGTTTGCCCGCGATCCTTCTGCGGGGTGTGGTGGTGTCTTTGTGCCTGTCAGCCACATCAACGGAGTATGGCATCCGTTGCATCCGGCTACTACATCTTCGAGCTCAGGGTTTCGTTTGGCATGTTCGACAGCAAGATCGAAATATTCTATCTCGTCCCAGTGATGTGTAAAGGCCTCGGACATCATCGCCTGGGACCATTGTTCGTATATATCGATATGACACTGGCGGCATGTCTCGGGCCTTTCGAAGTCTTTTTCCTCGAATGCGCCGAATGAGCCACTTCCTCCGCCCTCACTATGCCCAGTGCCTCCTGGAATCAGAAAAACTGTGAGCATTACCGTAATAAGGCTGGCTGTCAAAAAGAGCTTATTCATTTCCTGCCTCACGATCGTGAAAGTGAGCCGTAAATCATTTAAATAGAATATGAACGATTTTCCTTCAGGACATGGGTGCCGGTCAATAGTTTTGTTGATTGATAGAATGGATGAGAATGAAAGAGGAATTACCTGCATGACCATCATCGAATATGATACTATTGATCCCAGCCTGAAGTAGTCAGACAGCCGGGACCACATGGGATCGATTTTCACGAAGAAGCTACATGTTTGTGCAGAACACCACCGTGACGTTTTAAGATATCTGATGAAACCAGACTGGAGCTGTGAATGGAAGGCAAGGACAGGAAAAACCGAAAAAGCGATAAAAAGATCCGTAAGGGGTCTAAAAAAAACCGGAAGGACAGTAGAATATCCAGAAGGAATTTTCTGAAGATATCAGGGTCGGTGGCGGCGATAGCCGGGGGTGGAGGGCTGGGCCTCTTTGGCTATGCTGCCGGTAAGGATCCCGATTCGTACACGGGTTGTGAGAGCTTTCAGGGCGCCGCGCAGGATTTCAATAGAAAACGGTATAT
>JAHOYU010000251.1 GCA_019038625.1 Candidatus Latescibacterota bacterium
AAGCACGACATACGGCTGATCGACCTCAAATTTACCGATTTTCTCGGCAAATGGCACCACATGACAGTCCCCGCTTCGAACCTCGACAAAAAACTCGTGACCAAGGGGCTGGGCTTTGACGGCTCGAATTTCGCCGGGCTGAAAACGCTTGAACTGGGAGACCTGTCGCTGGTCCCCGACCTTTCTACTGGATTTATAGACCCGTTCAGCGAGATCCCGACAGTGTCCTTTATCTGCGATATCGTCGAGGCCGATTCGAAGAAGCCGTTCCCCAGGGATCCCCGCTTCATCGCGCAACAGGCAGCAGATTACATGAGGAAGACGGGCATCGCCGACCTTTCCCTCTGGAGCCCTGAATTCGAGTACTATATCTTCGATAAGGTACTCGTCGCGATGTCGCACATGAACTTCGGCTACGAGATCCATCCCTGCGAGGGTGAAGACGCAGGAACATTCGGACTGAAGACCGGTGGCGGATACCACGCCCTTCCACCTGAAGATGCTGTAGCAGGCATCAGGGACAGGACCGTAGTCCTTCTGGAAGAAGCGGGCATCCCGATCCACTATCATCATCACGAGGTGGGCGGGCACGGGCAGGTCGAGATCGAAGTAAAATTCGCTCCCCTGAAAAGGATGGGCGATATCGGGATGATGGTGAAATATTTCTCAAGGATGGCAGCGTACCAGGAAGGACTCATCGCCACCTACATGCCGAAGCCCCTGCATAACGAAGCAGGCAACGGGATGCATTTTCATCAACACCTGTTCAAAAACGGCAAACCGTTGTTCTTCAGCAAGTCAGGATACGCGGGACTGAGCAAAACAGCCCTTCAATATATCGCTGGCCTTCTCCACCACGCTCCGGCACTCATGGCCATCACCAACCCCAGCACCAACTCATACAAAAGGCTGGTACCGGGATTCGAAGCGCCGGTCAACAGCTTCTTCTCCCTGGGCAACAGGAGCGCCGCAATCAGGATACCGAAGTATGCCAGCTCACCCATGGCAAAACGGATGGAGTTCAGGCCGCCTGATGCTACATGTAATATATATCTGGCGATGGCCGCACAGTTGATGGCAGGTCTCGACGGGATAAAGAAAAAAATGGACCCGACGAAACTCGGATTCGGCCCATACGACGTAAATGTATTCGAAATGAGCAATAAGGAGCGCTCCAGGATCAAGTCTCTTCCCGGAAGTCTCAGCGAGGCGCTGGATGCATTGAAGAAGGACCACGACTTCCTGCTCGACGGCAACGTCTTCGACGAGACCATGATCGAAGACTGGATAGCCCTGAAGATGGAAAAGGATGTACTCCCTGTCAGGAACAGGACACATCCGCTGGAAGTGCAACTCTATCTGGATTGCTGATCCTGGTCAAATAGAAGGAGTGTTTTCTTGGTCGAACCTAGAAGAATGGAAGATCTGACGCTCGAGGATTACCAGGCTATCGGTATGAAGAGCGGTCTCGAGATACACCAGCAGCTGGACACAGAAAAGAAGCTGTTCTGCAGATGCCCCATCAAGCCTTACAGCGATGTATTCGATGCCGAGATCCTGCGCCACATGCGCCCGACCCTGTCGGAACTTGGCGAATACGACGGAACGGCGCTGATGGAGTTCAAGACCAGGAAAAACGTCATCTACCAGATCAACCAGCAGACCATCTGCACCTACGAGATGGACGACAATCCACCATTCGAACTAAACCAGCAGGCTCTCGACATTGCCCTGGAAGTCACGATGCTCCTCAATTGCAAACTGGTCTCTGAAGTTCATATAGCAAGAAAACAATACCTCGACGGATCGATACCGGCCGGCTTTCAGAGGACGACGATCCTCGGCGTCGACGGATCGATACCTTACGGAGACAGGGAAATAGGTATCATCCAGCTGGGGCTCGAGGAAGACGCGTGCCGCGAGGTAAGCGATACCGGACATACGCGGGTCTACAGGACCGACAGGCTGGGAATACCTCTGATAGAGACGGTGACCCTGCCTGAGATGAGGACACCACAGGAAGTGGCCGATGTAGCCCAGATCCTCCGTTACCTTGTCCGCTCCACAGGAAAGGTCAGAACCGGCTTAGGCGCTACGAGACAGGATGTAAATGTATCTGTCGCCAGGGGCCAGCGAGTGGAGATCAAGGGCGTCCCCAGGATTCCCGACATCCCGTTTCTCGTCCACAACGAGGCCTTCAGGCAGGTCGCCCTCATCGAGATCATGGACGAACTGAAAAAGAGAGGGATCGACCACGATTCTTTCGAGTATACCTCCATTGATGTCACAGATATCCTGAAAGATACGGAATATGCCCCCGCAGCCGAAGCGCTTCAGGAAAAACTTAAGATCACTGCTGTCGTCCTGAAGGGATACGAAGGCATCCTGAATACATGGACTCAGCCTGAGACGATATTCGCCCGTGAGATCTCCGACCGGGTAAGGGTCATAGCCTGCCTTGACAGGCTCCCCAATATCGCTCATTCAGATATGGAGGGCGAAACGTTCTCGAGTAAAGAGTGGGCCAGGATCAAAAAGCAATCGGGATGCGGGAAAAAAGATGTCGTGATACTCGTGTGGGGTGGAGGAGAAGATCTCGAAACGGCAGTAAAGGAAATCGCAATCAGGGCCAAAGATGCTCTTGACGGGGTCTGCGACGAGACAAGACAGGCCCTTCCAGACGGAACTACGGGGTTCGAAAGGATCCTTCCCGGCCCGAACAGGATGTACCCCGACACCGATCTACCACCTCTGGCTATCACCAAAGAACGGATCGACAGGATCAGAAACATACTTCCCGAAAAACCCTGGGAGAGGCGCAGCCGTTATGTGGGGATAATGGTCCATGAATTCCTGGCACAGAGAATGAGCATATCTCCATCAAAGACACTTTTCGACAGGCTGACAGAGCAGACAGATTTCGAACCGAACGCTCTCGCTTCCCTCCTGCTCGACAAGGTCAGACGAATGAACAAAAGAAACCTGATTCCCGGATATTCCGACGAGACACTTGAGACAATTGTCGTACTCGCAGATAAAAAGAAGCTTCCCGTAGAATCTCTCCCCTGTCTTGTCAGGAGGAGCTGCGGAGAAACAGCAATTCAGGCCTCGGAGGCTGTTGAGACTTTCGAGACTGTAGATGAAAAGACCCTTGCTTCGAGAATAAAAAAGTTCCTGGATTCCGGCGACCTCCCCGATATCGCTATGGAGAAGCTGGTCAGGTTTTCAGCTCGCGGTGTGATGGAAAAATTCTGCGGAATGGCTCCCGGTGCCAGAATAATGAAAATGATCGAAAAAGCTCTTTCCTGATCAGTCGAATCCTCTCTTCGTAACGTCATGCAACCGGAATTCACTGGTCGGTTCGAACTTCAATCCCTCGACCACCTTCCTGTAAGCCCCGATCTGGTTCGTATGAGCGATCAATATCCAGGGCAAGTCCTCGAAAAATAGACCTGAGGCGGCACGGTAGAGATCCCACTGCCTTTTCACTGAAACCGTCTGACGCGCCTGGATTATCATCGATTCGAACTCTTCGTTATCCCATTTCACAGCAAAGACAGGCTCGACATCACCCACTCCGAACAGGGCTGTAAAGAAATCGTCCGGATTCCTCGAGTCGATCACCCACCCTGATATCATGAAATCGAAATCCCGGTTGTCCATGTACTGCATATATTCCTGCATCGATTTCGCGGGCTGGTACTCTATCTTCAGTCCCGATCCCTTCAGGTATCCCGCTATAAGCCTTGCCTGTGCGGCAGGCTCGGGGCAATAGGGCCTCGGGAAGGGTAGCCCTATCATCCTGAATACCCTGTCGCTGTCCTTTAGATATCCCGCAATGACTTCTTTGGCCACCTTAGGCCTGTACTGTATCCTCGGAGGGCCATCATCCTTTCCACCTATCACCGGGGGCAGGACATCCCTGCAGCTGACAGCCTGATCGAAGTGAACGTCCCTGATGATCTTGTCCGTGTGTATAAGCATGTTGAGAGCCTTACGGAACTCGGCCGAATCGAGGGGTGGATTTTCAAGATTCAGGTACACAAAACTGACATTGACACCCTTCATCACCGAGGTCTCGATTGTGGGGTCGCGCTCGAATTCCTGCACGAGCGAAGGAGGCACGATATCCACTACATCTGTCTCCCCCGACTTCATCATCTTGAGAGCCGATTCCGCTGACACGGCACACTGGAAATGTACCCCATCGAGTTTCGGACGACCGCCCCAGTATTCATCGAATGCTTCCAGCTCTACGCTTTCGCCCTGCAACCATGACGAGACCCTGAAAGGACCCGTGCCCACGATAGTGCTGTCAGGCAGAAACTTTTCGACAGCAGAACTGACCTGAGATATATTCTTCGCGTATCCGGCTCTCTTTTCCCTGAAGACCATCCTCACCCTGTCAGCCCCCACAGCATCGATCTTTCCGGTGAAGTTCGGATCCCTCTTGAACGACTCTACCACATCGGTAGACGTCATGAGCGAGCCATCATGGAATCTCACTCCCGAACGAAGTGTAAAAATCCATGTCTTTCCACCATCCCTGATATCCCAACTGATAGCCAGGGCAGGTTCGATAGCAAGGTTCCTCTCTCCACCGTACCTGACCAGACATTCGAAAACAGTATTATGGATCACCGAAAGGGTCAGCGAATCCTTGACGAGTTTCGGATCCTGTGTCACGGGGTTTCCTGAAAGGGCGATATTTATCCAGTTCCCTTCCCGCCCCACAGCCTGGGTCGCCGTTAGCAGGATCATAATAATCAAAGTGATGACAAGCTTTGATATGCTATTTTTCACAGTAGTGTTTCCAATGGAAGCCAAGACATCCTCCCGGTTGTCGAACGTTCAAAAGATATGGTCCAACTCTAGGTATTGAATCGGCATTTCTATGAAAACCTTTAACTTTTCACTCTCTGTGAGATCCCATTTGCATAAAATTATTCGGGATGATCAAGGACAGCAGGCACAAAACGACATCTGCCTCTACGCGCTGTGATATTGAAAATATTCGAAAAGACTCTTTCCTGATCAATCGATCATTCTCTTCGTGACGTCATGCAGCCGGAATTCACTGGTCGGATCGAATTGCAATCCTTCGATGACTTTCCTGTGCGCCCCGATCTGGTTTGTATGAGCGATCAGTATCCATGGTAAGTCCTCGAAGAAAAGATCTGAAGCGGCGCGGTAGAGATCCCACTGTCTTTTCAGTGAGACTGTCTGACGTGCCTGGATGACAAGTGATTCGAACTCCTCGTTCTGCCAGTCCCCCAGAAAGGCCGGATCGACGTCTCCAACACCAAAAATAGCGGTAAAGAAATCGTCCGGGTTCCTCGAGTCGATCACCCATCCCGATATCAACAGATCAAAATCCTGCTCGTCCATATACCGCATATATTCTTCCATCGATTCCGCAGGCTGATACTCTATCTTCAGTCCCGCGCCCTTCAGGTATCCCGCTATAAGCCTCGCCTGGGCGGCAGGCTCGGGGCAATAGGGCCTTGGGAAGGGTAGCCCTATCATCCTGAATACCCTGTCGCTGTCCTTCAGATATCTCGCAATGACCTCCTTGGCAGCCTTGGGTCTGTACTCTATCCTCGGAGGGCCGTCGTCCTTTCCCCCGATCATCGGTGGCAGCACATCCCTGCAGATGACAGCCTGGTTGAAATGAACGTCCCTGATAATCTTTTCCGTGTGTATAGCCATGTTGAGAGCCTTACGGAACTCGGCCGAATCGAGCGGTGGGTTGTTGATATTCAGGTGCACGTAACTCACATTTACCCCCTTCATCACCGAGGTCTCGATCGCGGGGTCGTGCTCGAATTCCTGCACGAGTGATGGCGGCACGATATCCACTACATCTGTCTCTCCTGACTTCATCATGTCGAGAGCCGATTCCGCCGGCACGGCACACTGGAAATGTACTCCATCGAGTTTCGGACGACCACCCCAGTATTCGTCGAACGCCTCCAGATCGACACTCTCCTCCTGCAGCCATGAGACGATCCTGAAAGGACCCGTACCGACTATTGTACCGTCAGGTAGAAACTTTTCGATAGCGGAACCGACCTGGGTGATGTTCTTCACGAATCCAGATCTTTTCTCTTCAAAAACCATCCTCACCTTTTTATCCCCAACAGCCTCGATCTCTCCGGTGAAGATCGGATCCCTCCTGAACGAATCTACCACGTCGGCTGATGTCATGACTGAGCCATCATGAAATCTCACACCGGAACGGAGAGTGAATTCCCATATCTTCCCGCTGCTCTTTATGTCCCAGCTGACCGCCAGGGCAGGTTCGATAACAAGATTCATCTCCCCACCGTACCGGACCAGGCATTCAAACACCGTATTGTGGATCACGGAAAGGGTCAGTGAATCCTTGATAAGTTTCGGATCCTGTGTCATGGGGCTTCCTGAAAGGGCGATATTTATCCAGTTGCCTTCGCGCCCTTCGGCCTGGCCAGATGTCAAAAGAGTCATAACGAAAAAAACCATGACAATTTGTAATATTTTCATTTTTCCCAAAGTGATCCACATTGAACTCAATATATCCTCCCGGTCGTCGCGCGTTTAAAAGATATGGTCCGGCTCTTGAGATTGAATCGTCATTTCTATGAAAACCTTTAGCTTTTCACTTTCTATGAAATCCTATTTGCCTTATATTATTCCGGGTAATCAAGGACAGGAGGCGTAATACAACGCGGAGCTCCCGGTCCGCGTCGGGAATTGTCTTTTCCTGTCATCAGGCTGAGTCCGGAAACGAGGTGATCTGCGCTGTCATCGGATCTTTATAAGGGGTACAAGGGAGATGCGCTCTCCTGCCTCAAGGAAAACGGGGTGGGGGTCTGGAGCGACGTTCAGATCGAATCCACAAGGGGTAATTTCAACGGTATCATCCTTCCCCGCAGTGAGTCGGCGGACGAGGCCCATATCGTCCTGAAGATGCACACCGGTTATAACGTCGGGCTTGCCGTCGAAACGATAACCTCGATAGAGGAAAAAGGCCGCAAGGAAGCGCACTACAAGATCCCGGAGAAGGAATTCCCATTCGATCCGAAAAAGCCAAACGTAAAACTTCTCGGCACGGGAGGCACGATCGCGTCAAGGCTCGATTACCGGACCGGCGCTGTGATCCCCGCCTTCTCTCCCGGTGAGCTCTACGGTTCCGTACCCGAGCTGGCCGATATATGCAATCTCAATACGGAAAAACTTTACGGCGTATTCAGCGAGAATATGGGGCCCGATCAGTGGCGCGGCACAGCCGAAGCAATAGGAAAAGAGATAAAGAACGGTATATCCGGAGTGGTAATAGGTCATGGTACCGACACGATGCACCATACGGCTGCGATCCTCTCCTTCATGGTACAGGACTCTCCCGTTCCCATAGTGATGGTAGGCTCCCAGAGATCGAGCGACAGGCCATCGAGTGACGCGGCCATCAATCTTATCAACGCGACAAGTACAGCAGCACATAGCGATATCGCCGAGGTGATGGTCTGCATGTTCGGCCCGACCAGCGACCAGTACGGACTCCTGCACAGGGGAACGAGGGTGCGCAAGATGCACTCCTCCTATAGATCGACGTTCAGGACGATCGGGGACATCCCAATCGCCATGGTCGACAGGGAAAAGTTCACTCTGCTGAGAGAAGATTACAAACGCCGGAGAAATGACACGAAGGTGAAGATCAATACGGCATACGACGACCGTGTATCGATAGTATATTACTACCCGAGCATGAAACCCGACATCATCGAGTCCCTGATCGATAACGATTACAAGGGCATCGTGATTGCGGGGACGGGGCTCGGACACGTCAACAAACCTCTTTACCCCGCGCTGAAAAAAGCCTGCGACAAGGGCATCAATATATATATGACCGTTCAGACCCTATGGGGATATGTGCAGATGTACGTATATGATACCGGGCGGGATATAATGGACCTCGGAGTGATCCCCACCGCCAACATGCTGCCCGAGGTGGCGTATGTGAAACTGGGATGGGCTCTCGGACAGAGCCAAGACCGCGAAGAAGTGAAAAAGATAATGCTCACTCCGATCGCGGGAGAGATCACGGAGAGAGAGCCGCATAACGGCTATCTCATCTACCAGGGCGGGATCCCCGAAGTCGAGAAATTTATCAGCCAGTACATGAAATAGGGCGATTCCCGCTGCCACCGGTTTGCGTTTACGATTTCGTCAGGACGACTGGTGAAAAATAATGATCCCGTAAATCTCACGACTGCCAGGGTGATATCAGACACCTTCTTTGTGTCAGCCGCAAGGATAGGTATGACTATCCTCAAGCCGATCCGGGGGATACTCCTGGGAAGGATACTCGGCCCCGCACTGTACGGCTTACTCATCATACCTGTACCCTATGTACAGATTTTCACATTACTCTCCAATATCGGATTCAATACTGCCGTGATCAGGCTGATCCCCGGCTATCGCCAGAAGGGAGACCCCGAGAGCGCGAGGATGATCTACAGGTCCGCCGGACTTCTCACCCTCGGCCTGAGTCTGGTCTGGTCGGTTCTTCTGTTCGCACTGGCCAGCTGGATCGCCATCGACATCTCTCACAGGCCGGACGCGGTAGCGCCGATCAGAATATACGCACTGATCATACCCTTTCTCGCCATCAACGCCTTCTATGCGGTCGCATTCCTGTCGATGCAGAGAGGCCGGCTGAGAGCCGGACTTTCTGTCGTCTACGGGATGGTCAACCTGCTTCTGCCGATCTGTGCCATTCTCTGGAGAGAGAGCGTCACGCTTGTGCTCGGTGCCTTCCTGGCAGCCGAGGTCATCGGCGCGATACTCTATGCGGTGTTCTTCCACAGGAATGTTCTGAAAGACCTTGCCACAAATACCGGTGACGCGGTCAAACAGGCAGTATCCATGGCAAGAGGCACAAAAGAGGTATTCGGCTTCGGATTCCTCTTCTTCTTTGCCAACCTCGGGTGGAACCTCATTAACTCAGTGGACAGGATCATGGTCAAGTTCTACCTTCCGGCAGAGGAGCTGGCTTTTTATGGAATGGCTGCCCTGATAATAACAGCGCTCACTATAGTCTCCTCGACAGCCGGCACGGCGTTGATCCCCTCATTGACCGCCGCATTGAGCAAGGGCGACAAGGGGTTGTTCAGAAAACAGATATGGAATACGACGAGGCTGGGACTGATGGTACTCATACCTGCCGCGTCGATCCTGTTCACCCTTTCCACCGACATCTACGAGATAGTCCTTCCACGTTTTATCTCTTCAGCCGGACCTTTGAGGATCCTGGTATTTGTCGGATTCATCGATATCCTCTGCAGGACGGCCTGGGCATCGCTCGTAGCCTATGGAAAAGGTGGAAAAGCCGCGATCGCCTATATATTCGCAGCCAGCCTGAACATCGTCCTCAATATATCCCTCATTCCCAGGCTTGGGATAGAAGGTGCGGCTCTCGCCACTCTCAGCAGCTTCGTCGCTCTTGCGATCGTCCTCCAGGTAATGATGACCACGGTTTCAGGGGTCAAGTCACGAATCACCGATATCCTGCACCCATTATTGATCTCCCTCATCTTTCCCGCTCTCGGTTATGCCCTGGCTGAAACGGGAAGCTGGATCCGTGTTATTGTGATCTCTCTGGCTGGTATTACCATTTTCCTTGTCATAGCGTTAGTTACAAGACTTATCAGGAGCGAGGACCTGGACCGTTTGTCCGATATCCTCGAGAAAAGACCGGATGGCTCACTGAAAAAAACCGTATACTCACTTCTCGATATTCTGCGAAAGTTCACCAGATAAACCGTAAACAATTGTTTACATACATGTAACAATTTGTTTACTTTCTAACTCGCTAAAAATAAGTGTGTTACGTCTATACACCTAATTATGTAACCATTTGTTTACACTACCTAATTCCCTGCTGATGTGAAATTCACCCTCCTGAAAATAAATCATTTTTTATCTGCTTTATTTATAAACGGTTACAGGGCTCAAGGAATCATAAGGAACAATGAGGAATTCTGGCACACCACCTGCTATGACTATACACCGTAAGGTTGATAAATAAACGATGAGGAACTTAAAGGAATTCGGAAAGAATTCAGCGAAAGGAGCCGATATGTTGTTCTTCTCAAACATCGCGCTGATAATTGCCCTGATGATTGCTGGCAAAAGTGTCTGGGGCAAAAGTGTTTGGTAGAGGCTAGGGATTCCAAACGCGCTTGAGGGCGGGGAGCAAATGCTTCCCGTCTTTTTTTTGTCTTTTGCCGATGCATTTGCCTCCAGCCTACGAAGAGATTATATTCGCTGAGACAGGTAATGCAAGACCCCGAGACAGAAGGAAATAATGGCAAGCCCAAAGATACTTATCAGAGAACTCAGAGCAGAATTCCTCACTGCCAGCGTCATTCCCATCCTGGTGGCCGTAGCGATCGCCAGGTACGAGACAGGAAGCTGGAGTCCAGGCCTCTTTATCCTCACCATAGCCGGCGCTGTCCTTCTGCATCTAGGCACAAACACTGCAAACGACTACTTCGATCATCTGAGCGGCGCCGACGAGGCCAATGTAGATTACGCCAGGCCGTTTACCGGAGGTACAAGACTCATACAGGATGGATTGCTGAGTCCGCGAGAGGTCCTTACCCTGTCAATCACTCTTTTCGCCGGAGCACTGATAGTCGGGATATTCCTTATCATCGCTCGTGGATGGTTCATCCTCGCGCTGGGCCTGATCGGGCTCTTTCTGGGATATTTCTATACAGCTCCACCTGTCAAGCTCGCCCATCGCGGACTGGGTGAGATTGCGGTAGGGATCGGTTACGGCCTGATCCCTGTCGGCGCCTATTTCGTACAGACGGGCCACGTCAGCCTGCCGATAATCATCGCGGCCATCCCGATGGCTCTGCTCGTCACCGGAATCATAGTGATCAACGAATTCCAGGATTATCGCGGCGACATGTCAGCCGGCAAGAGGACTCTGGTGGTAAGGCTGGGAAGAAAAAAATCGGTCGTGCTGTTCGCGTCGATAATGATCGCTGCCTACATACCGGTGATCGCCGGAGTGTCTATGGACCTGATACCACGATTGACACTGATAAGCCTTCTTTCGATAATCCTCGCCGCGAAAGCTATAATAACGGCTTCAAAACGCTTCGACGACCCGGCCGGCCTGGTCCCGGCTAACGGCGCGACGATCCTGAGCCACGCCCTTACCGGACTGCTTCTGGCCACGGCCTGGCTTCTGTCGGGTTGATGGTCAGCTCTGTTGCTTTTTATTGAGCTTGAGATTCTTATAGGTACGGTTGATGCCCTCGATCACCTCGTCTTCGGAATCGACCACATGAAGAAAATCCATATCTTCCGGAGAGATCATCCCGTCAGCCAGCATCCTTTCCTTGGCCCAATCGACCAGTCCGCGCCAGTAGTCGTGCCCTACGAGTATAAGAGATCCTCAAACTGGACAGTATGTTAAGGGTTAAAAGTACTGTTTCGGAAAGGGGAATAAATGGGCAGGCGGAAATTTACGAAAGAGTTTAAAGCGAAGGTAGCTCTGGAAGCGCTAAAGGGACACAAGACGATAAACGAGCTGGCGCAGGAGTTTGAAGTACATCCGAACCAGATCACGGTGTGGAAGAAGAAACTGCTGGAAGTAGCTCCTGATGTATTCGTCAGGAAGAAAGATCAGGAAGTCGAAAAGGCAAAAGAAAAACGAGACCGGCTCTACAAGAAGGTCTGGCAGCTTCAGATCGAAGTCGACTGGCTAATAAAAAAGACGGGACATCTCGACTAACGGTATCACAGAAGCGAGAGATGATAGACAGGGAAGACAAGAGCTTTAGTGTTGGCCGACAATGCGAACTTCTCGGCCTTGCAAGATCGAGTTATTACCGGGCACCTGTGGCCGAGTCGGAAGAGAACCTGATGTATATGAGAATGTTAGGTGAGGAATATACCAGGCATCCATTTCTGGGGAGCCGGGGAATGCGTTATTATCTGCGGCGACTGGATTGCGCGGTAAACAGGAAGCGTATGCAACGATTGATGCGTGTAATGGAACTGTTATCTATCGCACCACAGAAGAGAACAAGTATTCCTGCACCAGAACATAAGATATACCCGTATCTGCTGCGCAAGCTGGCCATAAATCGTCCTGATCATGTCTGGGGTAGTGACATCACGTATGTTCGCCTGAAGCTCCTTTATCCTGGCTATACCGTCCCCCTTTGGAACTGGACAGATGATATGCTAATATCGAAGTTCAGT
>JAHOYU010000252.1 GCA_019038625.1 Candidatus Latescibacterota bacterium
GGCCGTAGTCTACCAGGGCCTGCATATATGCTTCCCGGCCGTCCGGCTCTATCTTGAAATAGTGATCGAGGGGATACTGGACATGATCCTGCCAGTCGGAAGCGGCCCGGCACGTGACATTCGTGTCATCGAAAGGCATACTTGCTTCGTCGAGGATACCATTCAAGATTATGAAAGTGAAAGAGCTGTCCGACCAGCCCCCATCACAGTCACCACATTGATCACAGCAGATCCGTCCGTTCGCGATCAGATGCTGCTCGCTGAGATCGAGCTCCTCCCCGTGGGTAAACTTGAAAGCCGCTTCGACAGTGCCCAGTGCCGCGAAAGCGGAGCAGCCCCCACACGTGCCCTGATCTTTGACCGGAGTCATCACATCTCTGCCCCCAAAGTTCCTCCAGTCGAGCTGATCGGGGAGCGCGCCCGGAACCATGTTTATCACGGGCCCGCCAAGTCCCGGCACTATCAGATTCCCCAGGAGTCGCATCTTGTCTTCCACCGGAAGTAATGCCTTGGGAGTCAGACCCGCCTCCCATTCTAATCCGTTCTCAGCAATATATTGCCTTATCTCCTCCAGCCGGACCACCGGAGCTGTGTCTGGCACACGCAGTTCGACAATTGGCAGATGATCATTCTCCCCAGCACCGATCAGAACTGGTAGCGACAAGATGATCGATATCAATACTGCAGCGCGGATAAGCTTTTTCCTGGATAATGCACAAAACGTTTGCATAGTATTAATCTAGCATTTCAATCGGATTTGTCAATTGTCACGGTGATAATCACTGCCTGCGACCTTCATTTCCCGGCGAGCGGGATCGGCGAAGAACTTACCTCTTTCCAGATCGCCTGCTTAGATGTATAATGTCTGTCATGCTATAGAATCATCTACATAAGGCTGAATTTCAAAACTCTGATATCCATTTTTCAAGGAGAACTATACACATGTTTAATAAACTAGTGTCTATAAACGAACGTCCCAGACCTTTCGAATTCTACACGGCTGACGAACTCTGGGCGGAAGAACACACAGCCGGTCAGATGCTGATGTATCATCTGAACGAAGATGTAGACCTGTCTTCGAGAAATAGAGCGTTCATAGAACGCTCGGTAGAATGGATAATCGAACACTTCGACGTAGGGCCCGGTGTGAGGATCGCGGATTTCGGCTGCGGCCCGGGACTGTACACGTCGCGGCTCGCCAGGGCGCAGGCTTCCGTGACCGGAATAGATTTCTCATCGAACTCGATAGAGTACGCGCGGAAGACCGCTGCAGAGGAGAAGCTGAACATCAGGTACGTGAACGAGAATTATCTCGATTTCGAGACTGAGGATCGCTTCGACCTGGTCATCATGATCATGTGTGATTTCTGTGCGTTGAGCCCCGGTCAGAGGGCGATCATGTTGAAAAAGTTCAGATCTATCCTCAACCCGGGTGGAGCGATCCTTCTCGACGTTTACTCGCTGGGTGCATTCGCTCAACGTGAGGAATCGGCCTCTTATGAGCTCAACCAGCTCTTCGGCTTCTGGTCTCCCGACAAATACTGGGGATTCGTCAACACTTTCAAATACGAAGAAGAAAAGGTGATGCTCGACAAGTACACGGTCGTCGAAGAGGCTCGCACGCGGACGGTATACAACTGGCTTCAGTATTTCGACAGGCAGAGCCTCACCGAAGAGTTCGTTGCAGCAGGTCTGAAGGTCGACACCTTCTTCTCAGACGTGGCGGGCACGCCGTTCGATCCGGCATCCGGTGAGTTTGCCATTGTCGCAAAAGGATAATTTTATCATAGTCATTCTCTTTGACGCTATGCGGGGTGGTTGTTATATTTTATCGACTCTAACAGCATTGCTGAACGAGCTTCTCCACCTGATCCTGTATTCATGCCGGAGAGTAGGGGGTAGCATTATGAGGACAAGATTTATCATGATGATCTTTGCGGCTGTGCTCTGTGTGAATCCTGGTTGCGAAGGGGAAGATCCATTGATCTCGGAGGAGGAACCGCCTGAATGCGGTTCTGATCCATCTGTCCTGATAACGTTTCCTGATCCGGAGGTATCCGACAAACTCGCTCATATAGTCGATTTCGAGTGGATCGAAGGCGGCGAATGTGACGTTGTCGCAACGCGGTACCTGATAGCACCGGTATCCGATGGAGATTCAGCACTCACAGCCCTGAACGACGATCCCGAGAACTGCGAAGAGCTATGGTCAGAATGGATACCCTATTCCACAGAGTACAGGGGCAATTCGGTGCGGCTCGAAGACGAACTGGTCCCCGGGTACTCAGGTGGCTATCTCAATACGGAAGACTGGCACCTGTTCGCCGTGCAGGCGAAGTCGGAGGACGGTACGGTCACCGGCGAGTTCGAGGATGGCCGTAACGCCAGGATATTCGACTGCGAAACCAGGCGGGACGGACCGACCCTGAAGCTTTTCGAGGATAATTATCTCGGCGACTTGTCGGCTTTCCTGAGGTTCTCTTTTTACTCATGTTTGTACTCGAGGGCATATATGATTGTGCCGGGCAATTCCAACCTGGAACTTCGTGTCGAGGGTGTTGCGGATTTTTATGGGGGCAGGATCGCAGGGTACAGGATCGGATGGAATGTTCCCGATCCATGCAACTGGGACAGGCCGTTCACGAAATATCCCGATGTCCGGCAATTCGATTTCCCCAGCGGGACGCATGCGTTGACATTCGAGGTGAAAGATGAATTTGACCTGGTCTCGATGGTAACGTTCGAGTTCGAGTTCGTTCAGTGGACGATGGAGCGCGACCTGCTGTGGATAGACGATTTTCCCTCTTATGAGGCGCCGAATCCGGCTCGGACGATGCCGTTGGAAAGTGAACATGACGAGTTCTGGGAGCATCTCTGTTCAAAGGCCCCTGGATTCGATCCGGCAATCGATATATATGACGTTCAGGCCAACAATTACGAGCCACCACCGATGGAGCTCCTGTCACGGTACAAGAACATAATCTGGACCTACTCCAGCAATACCCAATCTGCGTTCAGCAAGATGCTCCGCCCCGAGCTGGCTGCGAACTTCGCCAACATGCTGCCGTACATCATGGCGAAGGGGGGGCATGTCTGGACGCTCGGTAGACCGAGCGGACTGAAGGCGGCCCTGGAGCCTGGAAAATGTCTGCCAGCCAGTGTGGAATACCCCCCGACGGGAGGTTATCTCGTCGATCCAATGCCATACAGGGATTACGGCGTGACAGCCGTAGATGCGGTCTACGGAGATTTCTGCTTCGGGGACGATTATCCTGCTTCCCCCCGTACAGTCTTGAGGGACGCGATGCGGATCGCCGTGCTGGACGGGAGCGATCCTGTTACGCTGGCGTATCCCGGGTTGCCGGATACGTTGAGGCTCTGGGATGAGATTACCGACTGTTCTTACTGTTTTTTCAATCTTCGCGATAGGGGATTCTTGTATGTCGAGGTCTATGATCCCGCATACTGGATGGACTGGGTGGGTGTCCAGAGCCAGCCCGATTTTCATCCGATGTACAGGCTTCGGTCGATGAGCATAACCTCTGCTCTGTATGACGAAACGATAGCGATCTGGATCACGAAGTATCAGGACGTGGTCCCTCAAGTCGTGATGGGTGTGGCCGTCCCGGCCCGGAGTGTTCACATGGGCTTCCCGCTATGGTTCTTCGACCGGGAGCAGGCCGGTCAGATCGCCGACGTGATCTTCGAAGAATGGGGGATAGCGCAATAGGCCTGTGACCGGGCGACAAGATCTCATGAGCCCGCTAGAAAGCGCCCGGATCGCCGTTCTCTCCGGGATCTCCGTATCTGCCAGATATATCGTAATTAACCACAGGAAGTCCGATATTCATTTTGCATAAACGGGCTGATTGGCGTATAATAGGCCCCCGGAAGGATGCCGGTCGTATAAGCGGCGCCGGTAATCCTTTCAGGATCCGCGGGTAACGGAGAAATAGTATGCAACGGAAATGGAACCGGCTGAACGGTCTGGTTTCCGGTTTCGTAATCATCGCGGCGTTTTTCACCATCCATTCGATACGGGTAACCGCTTCAGACCGCACGCAGCCGCTGTCCTCGAAAGACCGGCCGATCGACCAGGTCCCGGTGATAGACGGAACCTACGTCCACAACGTCGGCGCCCTTCAGATGAATATCACCAACTGGGGTATCATCGGCTCGATGCCGAACAGTAACTTTCCCATGCGTGAAGTCCCATCGGCCCAGTACCCGGCAGGTTCGGGGATAGAGTACCTTTACGCCGCCGGTATCTGGGTCGGAGCCGAGCGAAGCGGTCTTCCGTCCGTCTCGACGGGCTACCCCCAGGACGAGTTCCGGCCGAAGCCGGGCTATCAGCACACTATATACGAAACGTACGAGGGCGACCTGAGGGGAAGCCATTACCCGATGTTCGCCGACGACGACCGTGACGGGCGTGTCGACGAGGACAGGCTCAACGGCATAGACGACGATAACGACGGGAAGATCGACGAGGATTTCGCCGCGTTCGGCAACCAGATGTTCTGTTGCGAGTTCACCGACAACCAGCCGTTCACGAGGCGGCTCTGGCCCGAGCATGAACCGCTCGAAATATCCGTACGGCAGGAGACATTTCAGTGGGGCGAGGAGATATACAACGATTTCATTGCCGCCCGCTACACTGTCACTAACTGGGGATTCCATAATCTCGTCAATACCTATATAGGGCTATATGCCGATATAGACGCTGGACCGCGTGACAGGGGGGGGTATCACATGGACGATCAGGTCGGATTGTGGAGGGGGGAATGGTGCACACCGAGGGGTAACGGCGAATATCCCGTCGACATAAGCATAGCGTACGTCTTTGACGACGACGGCGACGACGGCAGGACGACGGGGTATTTCGGCATCGCCATCCTGGGACATACGCATCCTGTCGCTGAGGGGAACGAGTCGCATTACCCGTACTTCAGCTTCAATTCCTTCCACATATTCCGGGGCCTCCAGCCTTACGCGAACGGGGGAGAGCCGACGAACGATTTCGAAAGGTACGAGACGCTATCCCGGCGCGGGTTCGACGAGAATACGACTATTCCGGGGGATTACAGGATCCTCATAAGTATCGGGCCATTCTACGTGATCCCCTTCGGCGGATCAGTTCATGTCGATCTCGCCTTTGTCGCCGGGGCGGATCTGGACGAACTACGCAACCATGCCGCGGCGGCCCAGTTCATCTACGAGGGTGTCTTCTATGACCTCGACGGCGATCCTGAAACGGGAGTGCGAGGGCGTGAATCACCGATGGTCGGACCTCTCGACCGCTGGGATCCAGACCACTGCGATGGTATCCCTGAGGAGCTGGATATTACGAAGTACGATACGATATGGTCGAATATCGACTGCAGGAGGGAGAAGTATACTTTCAATCATCCGATCTGTTACCGGGACAGGAATATCTCCTTTAGAAGTTACCAGACCGGGGTGGATGGCAAAGAACATCGGCTCAACTGGATAGTCGGTGGAGCGCCCCCACCACCCAACATGAGGGTCCTCCCCGGTGACGGAAAGGTGACCATTTTCTGGGACGATCTCAGCGAGACCACTCCGGACATCATATCGGGAATATGTGATTTCGAGGGGTACCAGATATGGCGCGCCGAAGGCTGGCACCGCCCCCTGGGGAGCAGCAGTAAGAACGGCCCCGAATCGGATCTGTGGGGGTTGATCGAAGGAAGGGATCTGGTCAACGGGGTGATGCCCAACATCGATTTCAAGAAGCCCTTCAACCAGGGAGGGTGGCAGTATACACCGCTCCTTCATCTCGAGGAGAGGGATATCTTGATCAGGGCGTTCGAAGAGGTCCTGCTGTACGAACCTCTCGATACCGTATCCTGTCCGCCGGGACTCACCGGAGAGGAGTGCGACACGCTGGAAGCGGTCGCGAGGGCGAGGCTGAAGTTCGAAGGGGGCAGGCAGTACTATAAATTTATCGACGAATTCGCCAAGAACGGAATGCCCTGTTTTTACTCGGTTGTTTCTTACGATCACGACCTGGGATACGCTGGTCCCGCAAGTGTAGGCAGGTACTCTTCTCCTTCCTCTAACTTCGCGTACGTGGAAGCGAGATCGGCAGCCCAGGATGCGGATCGATACGACAGGGAAGAAGTCTACGCGGTCCCGAATCCGGTCACGAAGGAGAATCTGTCCCCCTGGCAGCTCGGCCCTGTCAACAATGACGCGTCAGGGGTAAAGGTCGAGCTGAGAAACCTTCCTGCCTGTAGAAACACGGTAAGGATATACACCGTCTCGGGCGACCTCGTCGTCGTCCTTCGGCATGACGGGAGCGGGGGCGACGGGACCGTCGTCTGGAACCTCGTGTCGAGGAACGGGCAGGATGTGACAAGCGGAGTATATATATTCGCCGTCGAACCGGAAGACGGCCGTTTCGAGAGGACTATAGGAAAGTTCGTGGTCATACGTTGAAGATGAAAAGACAGGAATAAGGAATAAGATGATAAGGCGCCGTATCATAATAACGTTCTTTCTCTGCGCCTTTCTGTGGGCCGGATGTTCAGAACAGTCCCCCTACACGGGGGAGTACGAGGAGAACCATCTGCCGATGGTAGAACTGACCAACGGACCACTTGAAGGAGACTCGATCCAGTACAACATCCATTTCTACTGGATAGCCAACGATCTCGACGGAAGGGTCGAATACTTCGAGATCGCCATGGTGGAAGGAGATCCCGTCGGTTTCGATCCTGCGGATACGACCGGCGCGGACAAGTGGACCATGACCCGTTCCCTCGATACGTTGATAATGGCCTCCGCCGACGAGTTCGACAGGGTCGTGACGATAAACAGCGCGCTCTACGCTTTATTTGATAAGACGCATACATTCTTTATCAGGGCGGTTGACGACAGGGGGGGTGTGTCCGAGACTCTTCATCGTTCGTTCAACGCGTGGACGATAGCGCCGCACGTATTCATTACCGACCCGGTCAACATCAATCCCGACGTGGGCGTCCAGATGCTCAGTCCCGTCATCCATTTCAAATGGTTCGGAAAGGATCCGGTGGACGCTCCCTGGCATTTCCAGGACGTGGACTCGATCAGGTTCATGTGGACGCAGTTCTATTCGACTATCCTGAGGGATCTGAACGAGTTTCCCGGGATGTTCGAGGATCTCTGGGGCAAGTGGTGGTCGACCGAGGCTCCGGGGGATTCCGGCTTGAGCACGATCCTGGGTGACGACGAGATAATGCCCCCTGGAAGATCTTACATCTTCGCCGTACAGGCCAAGGATGAAGCGGGCGCCATATCCTCGGTCTTCGACAAGAGGACCAACGTCAGGGTCTTCATGGTGAGGACCCCGACCGGCCCTCTACTCAGCGTATTCGAAGATTATCTGGGGACATACTCCTTTCTCGGGTATAATCTCGATCCGGTGATGATCGACGTACCGCCGGGATTCGAGATGAACTTCCGATGGACCGCCGATGCCAGTCATTACGGAGCGATAGTGTCGACTTACAGGTACGGATGGGACATAAGCGATTTTTCCGATCCTGCCGAATGGGAGACTCTGCCCGTGCCGAATCTTCTCTTCGCCCGCCCCAAGATCTTCTATTCTGGCATCCACACCCTCTATATAGAAGTCACCGACAACCTCGGTATCTCGACCATATGCGCGATAGAGATCGATATCATACCGATAATAATGGAGAACGATCTTTTACTCGTGGACGATTTCCCCTCGAATAATTTCACGCAGACTATCTACGCTTATCCGACCGAGGCCGAACATGACCGGTTCTGGAGGGATATCTGCGTCAGGGTCCCTTCGTTCGTTCCTTCGAGAGACATCTTTGACATTGCCCAGAACGCTTTCATGCCGCCTCCGATGGATCTTATCTTCAAGTACAAAAACGTCATCTGGTTATACAGTCCGGCCGTGGACTGGGAACAGGGGAGCGTCTGGACCCGCCTTATCAGGTACGGGTTCACCGAATTCATCAACTTCATTCCATACTACATGTCCTACGGGGGACACCTGTGGACAGCGGGAGGGCCTCAGCGGACCGGGGGGCTGGGTGCGGTCCTTTCGAACAGGTTCAGGCAATATCCGTGTAACCTTGAGTGCGATCTTTTCGACGCGCACTTCAACTGCAACAGTACGGAGGGGCTCTTGTCTCTGCCGTATCAGCAGTTCTGTGTCACCGTCCTCGACAAGGTCGACGCTTCGATCAAGGACTGGATCCCCTTCAACCGGACCCGGGACCTGGACGCGATGTCCTACGCGGTCGTGGATAACAGCGACCCCCTGACGGTCATGTATCCCGGCCTGCCGGACAAGCTCGAATTGTGGGAGATGGTGACCCAGCCCGGTATGTTCTTCGACCCCGCCGTGCAGGGATTCAAGTTCGTGGAGGTCTACGATCCCGAATACTGGATGAGGTTCAACAGGCTCGTCTCGCAGGACTGTTTCCACCCTCTATACCGCATGAAGGCCAGGCTGGACCGATCGGTGCTCGACCTTCAGACGATCGCGTTCTGGACGACCAGATATGCCGACGTCGTGACACCGGGAGGGACGAACGTCGCCGCTCCAAGCGTGCATTTCGGAGTCCCGCTCTGGTACTTCAACAGGGCCCAGGTCGATTCGATAGCCGATGTCATCTTCGACGTATGGCAGATCCTGGAACCGGAAGAGTGACTTGCTACGGTTGATCATAAGTATTCTGCGCCGGACCCGTGGGCATTGCTGTTAAGGGATAATGAACCTGTTACCCTCGCAAGCCAGCGCGGTCGAGGGTGCTATTCATACCTTAACGCCTCCACCGGATTTGCGTGAGCCGCTTTTATCGACCGGTAGCTGATCGTTAGAAAAGCTATCAGGATCGTAGTCACTCCGGCGAAGATGAACGCTCCCATACCTATATGCGTTCTGACAGCGTAACTCTCGAGATACGCCTTGATCATCAGGTAGGCGATTGGCCAGGCGATAACGTTCGAGATCGTCACGAGTACGAGGAATTCCTTCGAAATCAGCCTGACGATCTGGGTAGCAGAGGCGCCGTGGATCTTTCTTAAGCCTATCTCCTTCTTCTTTCTCTCGGTCATGAACGTAATCAACCCGACAAGCCCGGAGCAGGTCATGAAGAGAGCCGCTATGGAAATCCCCTTCATGAATTTGCCCATTATGTCCTCGTCGTTATACTGCGAGTATATGTCGTCGTCGATAAAGGAGTACTCGTATGGAATATTCGGAAGCACGTCTTTCCAGGTGGCTGAGATATATTCCAGGGTCGAGCCGTCGTAGCCGGGGTCGAGTCTGACTATCATGTGGTTCATCGCCGTTTCATCGCGGAGCATCATCACCATCGGGTCGACGCCGATCTTCAGGGTGCGGTAGTTGAAATCTTTCGTTACGCCTACTACCCTGCCGGGATTATCCCAGACCGTTATCTCGGAGCCGAGGATCGGCTCGGTGCCTATCATCCGAGCTAAGGTCTCGTTGATTATGTAGGAAGCTGGGCCGTCCATCTCGTCTTTTGAAAAGCTTCTGCCCCGGGCCATCTCGATCTTGAAGGTCTCGGCATAGTCGAAATCGACGAGATTGAAGGCTACATATTGTGTCTTCTGAGGATCTTTTCCGGGCCAGATCACACCTGAGGTGTTGCTGTAGTTGGTAGGAAGGAAGTATCCGGCGGTAACGTTCTCGATCTGCGGGTTTTCGATCAGTTCGGACTTCAGGATTTCGTACTCCGCACGATTGTCGCTTCGCAGCGGTATATGGACGATGTTCTCGCTGTTCCATCCCTTGTCGTAATCGAAGATATACTCGGCCTGTCTGGTCGAGACCATAGCGAAGATGATAAATATGATCGATGCCGTGAATTGCGTAGTGACAAGTACCCTTCTGAACCTCTGGCTCTTCTTGCCGGTCTGGTGAGAACCTTTGATCACGTCCGAGGGCGCGAATGAGGAAAGGTGAAGAGCCGGGTAACAACCCGCGGCCAGCCCCGTGAACAACAGGATGCCGAGCATGAACAGGAGCAGTGTCGGATTATTTAATACGTTCAGCGAGAAATATTTTCCAGTCGCGTTATGGAACGCGTCCAGGGCGATTTTCGTCAGTGTCAATGAAAGTATGAACGAGACGAATACTACGATAAAGGATTCGCCGAAAAACTGGAGGATTATGTCATTCCTCGTTCCGCCGATGACCTTTCGCACGCCGATCTCCTTGAATCTGAACGACGAACGCGCTGTCGACAGGTTGACGAAGTTGATGCACGAAATAAGGAGTATGAAAAGCCCGATAAAGGTGAACATGAAGATGACGAAGAAGAAACTGGGGCCGTTGATGTTCGCGTTAAGGTGAATATCGTTGAAGGACTGCAGGGCTAGATCGACCCGGTATTCGTCGTTATTATCGTTGAACACGTTGATTATCTTGGCTTCGACATCCTCTTCCACGGCATTCTCGCCTAGCAGTACAAAGGTATAAATGCTGTGATCTTCCCACCTGTCTTCCTGAAATCCTTCGACATTGTCCAGGAAGGACCATGGAAGAACGGCGCTGAACCTGTAGGTCGAGGCATCTGGAATGTCCTCAAAGACACCACATACGGTCAGATGGTGATCGCTGTCCATGAGGATCGTCTTCCCAACGGGGTCGGTCTCTCCGAAGAGCTTTTCCGCGGTTGTCTCGTCGATCAGTATAGTATTCGTTTCCGTCAATACGGTTTCCCTGTCTCCCGCTATGATCGGAAACGAGCAGATATCGAAAAGAGATCGGTCCGCGGCGACGGCCGACTCGTAAAAGGACCTGTCTCCATTCTGAAAGAGCAGCTCTCCGATCCCGGTATATCTCGCTGTTTCCACAATCTCCGGGTAATCGCTTTTGAGCACCGGCCCGACAGGAGCCACCGTTCTGGTGAGATGATTATCGTGCTCGACCTCGTATCCGGTCACCCGGTAGAGCCTGTCCGCGTTTTCATGAAACTTGTCATAGCTCATTTCCCACATCAGGCCGATGACGATCAGAAGACATAAAGTCATCCCGATGGTCAGGCCCACTACGTTCGTAAACGCGAAGCCTTTATCTTTTCGCAGATACCGGAATCCGATCTTTAAATAGCTGAAGATGAGCAAAAAACGGTTCATGATACTTCCTCGACTGAAAGAATGAATGGAGTAGATGTATTTGAACTGTAAGGTTCCATGATTATCCGAATCTTTCCGAAGAACGTTAAGTCCTTATCTCTTTATACGGAATCAGTGATAATTAGTTCTCGGGAAATTGCTTTGGGGGAAAGGTGGATGTCGCCGGCGCGGAGAGTCCCGGAGACAACGCCCCTCTGTTTGACATCATCCACCTGACGAATTATATTTAATCATCACCAGATAGATGCAAAAGAAGTCCTGCTCCACCTGTTCCAAACGGACCCACCGTAAGGCAAGGGGGATTGCGATGAGAACCTTCACGATAGTGATGTTTGTTGCAGTGGTGCTCTGCGCGGCTTCAGGCTGCGACAGTGAGGATCCGGTAAGAGGTGATGTACCGATCTGCGACACCGACCCGAGCGTGGCGATCACTTTTCCTGACCTCGAAGCAATCTGGGGCCTGACAAGTATCGTCGATTTCGAATGGGTCAGCGACACGCCATGCGATATCGTAATGACCAGATACCTCATCATGCCCATTGCGTATGATTACGACGTGCTGACCGACCTTAGCGAGAATCCTGAAAGATTCGAGGGCCTGTGGTCGCGATGGATGTCCTGTAACTGGTCCGGAGGTAATGCCGTCCGCCTTGAAAGTGAACTCGAGCCTGGGATGCCCGGGGGTCCTCCATCCATGCATGTCTTCGCCGTACAGGCAAGGGCGAAGGACGGCAAGGTGACGGAAGAATTCATCGATGGCCACAACGCGGTCATTTTCGACTGCCGGTACAAGTTTCGGGATGGGCCGTGGTTCATGATCAGCGAGGACAATTTTCTGGGAGATCTCGCGCAATATACATCTTTATTCTATTTTCCATACATCGTCCCGGGAAGTCCGTTAATTGAGCTGCCCGGTGGATGCCCGTACAAGTTCAGCTTCGAAGGAGACGCGGAATTCTACGGCCGCAGAGTCGCGGGATACAGGTTTGGGTGGGACGTCCCCGATCCGGAGAAATGGGCCAAGCCGTTTACCATGGTAAATGAGACTCCCCAGGTGATGTTCGAGAGCGGAGAGCATCGGCTGACTGTCGAGGTGATCGATGATATCGGGCTTATAAGTTCGGTCACCTTCATCTTTGATTTTATTCCGATGACTATGGAGCGCGATCTGTTGTGGATAGACGATCTGCTGGGTGCGCCCGAACCATTTCCGATGAGGACTATGCCCACAGAGGATGAGCACGATCTGTTCTGGGAGGGACTCTGCTCAAGGAACGCAGGGTTCGACCCGGGCATCGATATCTATGATGTCATGGAGAATAACAATGAACCACCTACAGTTGAACTTCTATCTCATTACAAGAATGTGATATGGACCTATTCCATTTCGAGTCGCAGCGCGTGGGAGAATATACTCCGGCGGTCGGATAGAAATTCACTTATCAATTTCCTGCCGATGTTCATGGCGCAGGGGGGACATATATGGACGCTCGGGAGGCCCGGTGGTCTGCGTAAAGTGCATTCGGACGATATATGTCTGCCGGTGAGCGTGGAATGCCCGGTCAGCGGGGATTTCACTATCGATCCGATGCCGTACAGGGATTATGGAGTCACGGTCGTGGACGGTGTTGTTGGGAGATTTTGTACCGGTGAAGAGATGCCTCCCGGTGTGCGCAGGAGTGTGGACAGGGATGCGCTGTACGATGCGTACAGTGACGAAAGCGACCCTTTGACCCTGGCCCACCCGGACCTTCCAGCGACTCTTGAACTATGGGACGAGATCACCGATTGCCCATGGTGTTTCTTTAATATACGTGATAGAGGATTCTTTTACGTCGAGGTCTATAACCCGCAATACTGGATGGATTTCAAATTCCTCACGGACCAGACGGACTTCCATCCGATGTACAGGATGAGATCGATGAACATCCTCTCTCCGATGCATCATCAGACAATCGCCATCTGGGTGACGAAATATGAAGATGTCCTGCCTGAAGTGGCCGCCGGCCAGGCTGTTGCCGCACCGAGTGTCCACATGGGTTTCCCCCTCTGGTTTTTCGACCATGACAAGGCGAACCAGATCGCCGATGTGATATTCGAGGAATGGGGGCTGCTGGAATAGCCTGCACAGCAGAGTCTCAATCCTGATATGACTTGTAGCGAGTAAAACACATCACAGAATGATGGCCAGGCAGTTCTTGGATTGATTCCTTCTTGGCAAAATTACCTGTGAATATGAAAGGAATAGTTTTAAAATACCCTTGTGTTTTGAAATAACAGGAGTATAATAGGGATAGCAGGGATTGAAAGGGGTGAATAATGAAACGGCAGATTGAAAAACAACTTCTGGAATGGAAGGACAGCGGCAGGAGAAAACCTCTCATTTTGAGGGGAGCCCGGCAGGTAGGAAAAACCTGGAGTGTAAAATCGCTGGGATCAGAACATTTTGAAAATACTGTTCACATGGATCTGGAGAAAAACCGTAATTTTCACTCTCTGTTTGATGGGGATCTGGATCCTGCGGTCATTGTTCGGAGTATTGAGGTACTGATGAACACGAGGATCACTTCGGGGAAAACATTGCTGTTCCTCGATGAGATTCAGAGTTGTCCGAGGGCGCTCATGTCTCTTCGGTATTTCTATGAGGAGATGCCGGAGCTACATGTCATTGCAGCAGGTTCGCTTCTGGAGTTCGCCCTGGGTGAGATATCCTTTCCTGTCGGCAGGATCCAGTATCTGCATATGGCGCCTATGTCTTTTTTAGAATATCTGGAAGCGGGGGAAAACGACAGGGCGGTGGAGATCATTCGATCCAGGCCTGAAAAATTACAAGAACCGATCCACACTTTGCTGCTCCAGGAATTGAAAACATATTTCCTTGTCGGAGGAATGCCGGAGAGTGTCAAAACCTTTTACCAGACCGGCAGCCTGATGGAACCATTTAAAATCCATAAAGAGCTTATCCACTCCTTTAAAGATGATTTTGGAAAATACGCCACTCACTCCAATAAAGATTGCCTGGATGAGGTGTTTGCCAATACTTCCAGGAGCATAGGGAATCAACTGGCCTACTCCGGCCTTTCCAACTCCTTCTCTCACCCAACGATCAGGAAGGCATTTGAGTTACTGGTGAGGGCGAGAATGATCAATAAGGTCTCATCGGTAGGAAAGCTGGAGCTTCCTCTGGATGTGCAGAGTTCTTCTCGAAAATTCAAGGCCATTATGTTGGATATCGGTGTCTGGCAACTATTAAGTGGAATCTCGATAGAGAATGAAATAGCAGAACCCGACTTGATGAATCTGTATCGCGGGGCTCTTGCGGAACAGTATGTGGGGCAGGAACTGGCGGCATCTACTGGTGGAGATCTTCATTATTGGGCCAGAAGCGCAAAAAGCAGTACAGCCGAAATAGACTACATTGTCACTGTGAAAGGGAAGATCTATCCCATCGAGGTGAAGAGTGGAAGCTCCGGATCTTTAAAGAGTCTCCACCTGGCATTGAATACTTTTCCCGATTGTCCCGGAGGGATAGTATTTTCAACCAGGGAGTATGGTGAGATTCCAGAACAGAAATTAACCTTTCTTCCGCTCTACTATGCCGGTCAATTCCTGGAATTCCTCTAGGTCAGGCTTGAGCCCTTACTGAAGTAGAAAGTTGTGGGTCGGGTGTGTCCGTTTCAGGCCATTAAGATCGTAGGCAACATTATTAATTCTTTGCAGATTGCCGCAAGGATGAATAGATATATTCCAGAGTCGGCACTCCATTGTCATCGAATCTCTCTCTGAGTTTTGAATGGATTCGTCGGCGAGAACGCGTCCCTTATCGACAAGAACGACTCTGTCGCAGAGAGTCTCGACTTCAAAAAGTTCATGACTACTGAGCAATATCCCTTTGCCCTTGTTTCGAAGTTCAACCAGGGTCTTCTTTAAAGATATTCTGGAATCTGGATCAAGTCCGTTGAAAGGTTCATCCAGGATCACGGCTGCAGGATCGTGTATTAATGCTTTGATAAGTGATAACTTTGCTTTCATGCCTTTGGAGAGTTTGGCTGTCGGGACATCTGTCTTTTCCTTTAAATCAAACATTTCGATATATTTTAATATCTGTTTTTTAACGTCAGAGATCTCATAAAAAGATGAAAAAACTGAATGTTTTCATAGACACTCAATTTTTTGTAAAACCCGGGATTTTCGGGTAACAAGCCGATTTTCCTCCGGGTTTCATTTGGCGATGATATGTTATTGATCCCATCAACGAGGATATCGCCTTTATCAGGTTTCAATAATGTGCCGATCATCCGGATAATGGTTGTTTTTCCGGCACCATTTGGTCCGATCAATCCGGTTATAGTTCCCGCCCTTACATTGAAAGATACGTCTCTGACCGCTTCAAAATCACCGTACTTTTTACTGACAGAGTGGAGTGATATTGTGTCCTTTTGCAAAAGCATGACCTTTCTTTGATAAAACGTTAAGTGCCGGGATGATTACCTGACAAATCTGCCAATATTTGTGTTAAACAAGGAAAGACTGATCCTCCATCCCATGGTCAATAACCATCAGTTCAGGGAAAACAATTAACTCGCCATTAAGTGATGGAAGAATAAACGGACTTATCTTTTCCTCATGTACAGGAGGACCGAAATTTGATGCATTAAACAGAAACCAGGATATTGTAAGGACGGGCGCCATAATGCCTGGGACCAGTCCACATGCCTGGCAGCCGGTTTTTTCTTTGTAGTTCAAGTGATCAGGAGTAGAGTTCCAGGCAGGAACGGAAGGACCTGAGACATTTGACCATATGTGCATTTAACAGGAAGGCCGGTATGCCGAGATCCAATTTCGACTCCTTACCCTTAAAGCGCAGTCTTGCGCGGGAATATCTGATCTCGTTCATCGTTGCTGTCATTATGCTCCTGGCTTCAGCCGCGGGCATCATATTCAGAGATGTGATGTATCCGACGGATGAACTGTTAGTCGGGTTTGTTTCTACAGACCTTCTCAATATCGTTGTCGGGCTGCCGATCCTGCTTGTGTCGATGTATCTTGCTAGAAGAGGCAGGCTGGGGGGGCTGCTCTGCTGGCCCGGGGCACTATTATACGTACTGTATATTTACACGAGTTATATGGGCATACCGATGAACTGGATGCTCATTCCTCACATCATACAGATCGTATTAAGCGCATATTTGATTATCGCCATCGTTTCCAGCATCGACAGCGAAGCAGTGCGACATCGGCTCGATGGCGCCGTACCAGCAAGATCGACCGGGGGCATTCTGTTTGGTATAGGTGTTCTGGTCATCGCATGGGTGGCAGTCCAGATCGGCACCGCGATCATCAACCAGGTACGTCCAGAACGAATGGCGCTCATCCAGATAATCAATGATCTGGTGGTCGGCTGTCCAGCTCTGGTTATCAGCGGGTACCTCCTTCTGCGGCGCAGGGGCTGGGGATATGTGGCTGGGGCGGGACTGCTGCTCATGAGCAGCGTGTTGT
>JAHOYU010000253.1 GCA_019038625.1 Candidatus Latescibacterota bacterium
ATCATAGGATCGAACCGGTCGTTGATTTTTCCTGTAGTTATTTTCATCGATCTGCGACATATCTTGTGAGAACCGGGAACAGAGAAATGTCAGACATCGGAATGATGAAAAAGAATGAAGAAAATGAGATTCGATAAAAGAGAATTCACAAAAATACTTGAAGAGAACAAGGGGATCATTCACAAGGTCTCCCTGCTCTACGCGGATAATCCGGAGGACAGGGCAGACCTTTTCCAGGAAATCTGTTTTCAATTGTGGCGGTCATACGGCAGTTACCGGGAAGATGCCCGGTTCAGCACGTGGATGTACAGGGTCGCCATTAATACCGCGATCAGCCAGATCAGGAAACGGAAGAAAGACATATCCAAAGAAGAATACTATTCACAGAATCACACCTCTTACACAACGGACACATATGAGGAAAGGGACCAGAAGGAGAAGCTGTTCCGGGCTATCTCCAAGCTCAACAAGATCGACAAGGCCATCATCATGTTATGGCTCGAAGAAAAGAAATACGAAGAAATAGCGGAGATCATGGGGATAAGCAAATCGAATGTCAGCGTCAAACTGGTCAGGATCAAGCTCAGTCTGGCTGAAAAATTGAAAGGATCAGAAAAATGAAGGATCAGGACATGAGGATGTTATGGAATATTCTCCACGAACAGACGGAAGTTCCGGGCTCCGGCCGGATCTCCGTCGACAGGTTCATGGGGAGCCATTCGGAATCGATACAGAACAGGATCAGGGGCATGCTGCAGAAGGACCTGATCTTCAAGATGCTCAGCGGACTCGCGTTTCTCCTTAACTTCATTGTGTACAGGGATACGCCGAATGTCCTCTATGTCTGTATGGCCGGTGTCGTTCTGCTGGCGACTATGGCCTGGATCCAGTTGAAGATCCTTCAGCAGTTCAACCGGATCTCGGATCCCGGCCTGCCGACAAAGGACAGTCTTTCCGGGATCATGGTCTTCCTGAAACGAAAAGCGTACCTCTGTGAGATGACCCTTGCCTCCTCAGGGGCCCTTATTTTCGTCCCCGGCCTGCTGCTCTATTTCTTCTTCACTTACGGCTATGTAAGGGAGATGTCGGGATTCGGATTCATGGTGTATACGATCCTCTGCCTGATCGGTACGGTCACATCGTATATGAGGGTGAAATCACAGATCAGATTTCATATAAGACATATCACCGCCTGCCTGTCCGACCTCAACGAAGATTCCCTCGAGTTCGCTGTCCGGACCATCGAAAAGCAGCGCAAGCAGGACGAGACTGTCAAGCTGGTCGTCGGCCTCCTGCTGGTCTTCGGCTTCGTCTTACTCATCGGGGTCCTGAAATCGATCGTAAGCTGAATGGGTGCCCCCTATTGACAATTTCCGCTGAGGTATTAACTTTCTTGAGTGCCCCACCTGGCCTGCCTCGATGGAGATAAGTATGAGAATCCTTGCTATCGCGTTAATGATTTTGCTGCCTGCATCTGTACTGAGCGCGCAGGAAGCCCGGACCACGGAGGGAAGCAGGCTTGAGAACCTTGTCCCCGATCTTCCACCCGAACTGCGACTCGAGCAGATAAGGAAGTACATCAGGGATAATGGTCTCGAGTGGGAGGCGGGACTCACATCGAAGGCGTTGCTGCCGGTCGAGGCGAAGAGGCGGATCCTTGGTAACCTGATTGTACCCGGTGACGGCGCTCCCACTATACAGATCGTGCCCGGTTCCGTCCCCGACGAGCTGGACTGGCGCGACTTCGGAGGAGTGAGCGCAGTGACCCCCGTCAAGGATCAGGGGAGCTGCGGAAGCTGCTGGGCCTTCGCCGCAGCAGGCACTGCCGAATCATCCTTCAAGTTCATCTACGGCACGGAGCTCGATCTCAGCGAACAGCACCTCGTCTCCAACGGGCGGATCTGCTGTACAAATTGCGGGGACTGCCAGGGGGGCTGGTCGGACAGCTGTTTCACATTCATGATCAATGGCGGTATCCTCGATGAGGCGGCGATGCCTTACACAGGGATCAGTGACGAATGCAGGTACTCGCGCGACTGGGAGGAACATGTCATCTATCCGATCGAAAGCTATTTCAAGATAGAGCCCGACTTCCCCGAGGTCTATATGCATGCTCTCTTCGAATATGGCCCTCTCGCTGTGGGGATATTCGCGGACGACCTCTTCCTGTTCTATTCGGAAGGTGTATATTCCAATCCGGCTCCCACCGGGGAGCTGAATCATGTCGTCGTACTGGTCGGATGGGACGAAGAGGGCTGGATAATCAAGAACTCCTGGGGGACCGACTGGGGCGAGGCGGGATATGGCCACATCGCCTTCGGATCGAT
>JAHOYU010000254.1 GCA_019038625.1 Candidatus Latescibacterota bacterium
CGATAAATCCATCTCTGTCTCCATCCACGCGTACTGTAAAAGCATCTGAATAACTGCCCTTCAGTGAGTCCATCTCTCCGTGAATCGCAAGGCGTCCCCTGTCGATGATAACAACATTTCCGCATATCCTCTCAACATCGACAAGTATATGAGTGGCGAGCACAATACTCATCTCTTTCTGTTCGGCTATGTATTGGATAAGATCAAGCATCTCAAGTCTGCCCCTCGGATCCATACCACTTGTTGGTTCATCGAGGAAAAGCAATCTCGGATCATGGACCAGAGCCTGGGCAAGTTTTACTCTCTGCTTCATACCGCGCGAATAAGTCTCGACCTTCCTGTACCTCGCTTCGCCGAGGCCTGTCAGGAACAACACCTCATGCCCCCGCTGCATCGCGTCTTTCCCCGACATCCCCGAAAGCTCCCCCGCATACTGGACCATACCTATACCGGTCAATCCCGGAATAAGACAATCATCTTCCGGCATGTAGCCGATCAACCGGCGGATCTCCCTGCGCTCACTTGATACATCATGGTCAAGTACCGTAGCGGACCCGGAGTCGAGCGATACGAGTCCGAGGAGCCCCTTGATCAGGCTTGATTTGCCGGCTCCATTCGCTCCGAGAAGGCCTGTTGAGCCGGGACGGAACAAAACCGAGATCCGGTCGACAGCTGTCACACTACCGTATCTGATGGAAAAGTCTGTTAATCTGACTGTCACTTATCTTCCTGACTGACAAATCTTGTTACAGAATAATTACGAGAGACGGTCGGGAAATGTTTCCGCTCCTTACCTGATTATTGATTATTCCACCGACAGATTTTTTTTCACATCTTCGATTATTCGGAGGAAACTTCCAGAATAGGCAGAAATGTCGCCGCATTTGGTATTGCCAGGATATCAGACGGATCGATCCCGGCAAGAAGAAATCCTGTATAATCAGCTTTCCAGGGGAAAAACCCGAACCTCTGGACAGTTTCATCATCGATACCTGACCTCAGATAGACCGAGAGCCTTCCGGTTATATCGAAAGTGGACATTGCAGTCTGGGAATTGAGTGTGTATCCTTCCCCGACCTTTCCCGGAACAGCATCCCTGCCGCTTTCGAATGATCCGTCGTATGAATCTGAACCGATTCCTTCCGGGCAGGCGGTAGCCGCCAAAAGCAACCCTCCCTGATCGACAGCGATTGACGCATATTTTATCGCCTTGTGGCTCTGAAGAAGATCTATATCCCTGGGGCTGCCTCCAGCTGAAGCGATCACCGTACTATATGTTCGTTTGATCCTGAACGAGAATCTGTCCGTAAACCATCGTGTAGCTGAAAGGTGTGATTGTTCAATATCTCCACCATTGATAAAAACGATTTCTCCATTCTTGCCACTGACCGTATTGATCATGAACACAGGCGATGGAAGGAGCCTTGCACCTTCAAGCATATCTATATGAACCGGATTGTCTTCAAGATTACCCGGTCTGCATCCTTCTACCAGACCATCAGAAGGATCATCAAGAAGAGAAAGTCTGTGATTTGCCAGAATCGTACTCTCAGAAGCTATGCCCGGCAGGATCAATTTTCGTGCTCCGCCGAAACCTGCGAAATAATGAAAAGATATCTGACCTATCCCTATGACCAGCCCGGAATCGACTATTCTTTCACTGAAATGGCATTCCGTCCCGGCACTGGTCACTCCCACATTGAACATCGACGATGAATCACACGCGTCATGCTCCGACACAGGATACTTTTCGATTATTTCAGATCCAAGATGTCTCTTGAGATCTTCCCTGCTGCGTCCGCGATGCATCCCTGCCGAAATCATTATCTCGATGCTGTCGCTCGCGGCGCCCATACTTTCAAGACGTTTAAGAAGAAGTGGCAGGATCACGCCCGCGACACTTCCTCTCGTAATATCCGATATAAGTATGCTGATCCTGCCCTCCGCAGGTATCAACTCTGAAAGTGGACTACAGCCTTCAGGAGACTCGATAGCAGAGTCAAGCCTAGCGCCGACATCGAGCAGAGCAGGAGGAAAAGTGGTTCCTTCTATCCTGACTCCATCCGGAAGATCTAATTCTATTTCCGAATCGTTATACGGCAACCGGTACTTCAATACTCCCCTTTTTTCAATAGAAACGCGGATCACACGATCACGGCGTCAGGCGAGATCGACCAGTTCCAGATCAAAGACAAGGTCTCTCCCCGCCATAGGATGGTTCGCGTCGACAGTGACGAGTTTATCAGTCAATCCGATGACAGTGACTATCATTGTTTCTTCGTCATCCCTTATCATCTCGAGCTGGATCCCCTCTTTTATATCGATCTCAGCGGGAATGTTGGATCTCTCGACTTCGACTATCAGTTGATCCTGCTTTGGACCATAGGCATTTACAGCATCGATAGTCACAGTCTTTTTTTCCCCGACTTTCATGCCCGTAATCGCAGAATCGAAACCCTCTATAACCTGTTTTTCGCCTACCGTAAAACCAAGGGGTTCTTTGCCTTCAGACGAATCAAAGACCTGGTCATCCGTAAATCGACCAGTATAATGAACCTTGACCTTATCACCAATCTTGACTTCCCTCATTATCTCTCCTTTTCCACTCATTTGTCAGGTATGATGTGTGTTCCCACGTCCCCGGCACATGCGTCCAGAAGTCTGCTTGCGTGGGACACGATAGCTTTCTGCCCTCCTCCCGCGACAAAATCTATCGCGGACCGGATCTTGGGCCCCATACTCCCGGCCGGGAACTCGTATGCTTCATAAAGAGACCTGACCTCTGAAAGGTGGATCTCCCTGATAGCTGCCTGTTCGGGGCTCCCCCAGTTTCTGTAAACTTCCTCGACATTCGTGAGGATTATCAGTCTCTCGGCGTTTATCCCGCCAGCCAGCACAGACGAGGCCCTGTCCTTGTCTATTACAGCCTCGACTCCACGCAATTCGCCCTCGCGCTGGACGACCGGAATACCTCCACCCCCGACTGCAATGACTATTGTACCCGACTCAAGAAGACTCTTTATGGTGCTGGATTCGACGATCTCGATGGGAGTGGGACTTGGCACGACTCTCCTGAAGCCCTTGCCATCCGGATCCTCTTTC
>JAHOYU010000255.1 GCA_019038625.1 Candidatus Latescibacterota bacterium
CCCACGCAACTTGTTGATCTGACGAACAGAATCTCGTACGCGGTCATGGTATAAAGCCACTATCTCTTTGAGAGCCAGCCGATTTTCGTCATCGGTATGGTAAACCTCCCGAAGATAGTCGCCTCGCAGAAGCGCCGCCAGATCTCCTGCGTCAATAGTATCATCCTTATCGCCGTCACAACTGATCAGCTTGTTGCGACGTGGGTCACAAACCACAAAACGATCCACCTTGTTATGAAGATTGCGATACAACCAGCCTGCCATCGGACCTTCCTCGACAACCATAATCTTCCTGCCGTTGATCGATCCGAGAAATTTACCCAGAGATTTGATGTCTGTAGGCACACGATCTCTGGCTATGATTTTCCCATTACGCTCAACAGCCAATTCTGTCATCTTGCAATCCACATCTGCTCCGATATAATTTGTTACCATAATGAGGGCTCCTTTCCTGTAAGGTAAATTGACTTTTTTTACGTTGCCAGTATACCATATAGGCCAAAGGATGCCCTCTCTTCATATCTTCATTTTACGTTTGTGGAAAGTGTCGTAAGTCCTTACCTATGAAGAGCGAGAAGTCAACACAAATCTCCCGCGTCAGCCCATTTTTTTCTTTGAAGGGCATCCCATTTTTCGTTCTCCCACCATAATTGTTATATATGGTAGGACCTCCGGTTCGCTTCCGGTCTGCTATTAGTTAGCGATACCGCCAATAACGGTAGCGTCATCACCCAGGGCGATACACTACAGCTCGTCAGATACCAAGTAGCTTCAGTGGGCATTTCGATCTTCCTTATTCGTTTATTTTGATGATCGTCCAGGATAAACCATAAAAAACGTCACCACGCACCTATCGGGAGCTTCCCTTTCGGGAGCCCATGAAGATCATCTGGGTGTAGCAAGGGTAGCCAGGTCAGGCCCATACATTTTACGGGAGTTGCTAATAAAAGCACCCATAAGCACTTAAGGGGCTCCGCCCAGCAAATAAACCCATATATACCATGTCGTCAGCTTGGATAATCTGACAAGATCGCTTTGAATGCATCTGATAACATCAAACAAAACTTTCTTCGTACCGGCAATTTGTCTTCCACATGCCCCACATCACAGTGAGCATCTTGCGAGCCACCGTGTGACGGGCATTACTTGGGGTTACACCATTTCGTATCATCCTCCAATAATGATCCGCAAAAGGATTTTTACCTTGAGTAACCGCACTCAGGGCAGCACCCACAATAGCATCTTTTAATCTGCGGTTTGTGTGGCGAAACAACCGCAACTTACCTTCTCTGGGTCGGCCTGACTTGTCAGTTCCACTTGTAAACCGCTTCAGACCGATACCGCAATATTTCCAGAGCTTCTTGGGACTTCCAAAACGACCAGGACAATCAAGGTAGGCAAAGAGTGTCACCGAACGAACAGGGCCAATACCTGGTAAATCCTGCCAGAAACCAATGATTGGATATGCTTTACTGCGTCGGGACATCTCTCTTTTGGTTGTTCTTACCTGCTTGGCCACCGCATCAAAGCCAATCCACATAATCGACAACTGCTTGGCTACAGCGGGTTTGTTTAACGATTTAAGCCATAAATTTCTACGTGGAATATCCTCTACAACCCGGCCGGGTATCGTAATGCCGTGGCAATAGCCATACCCACGCAACTTGTTGATCTGACGAACAGAATCTCGTACGCGGTCATGGTATAAA
>JAHOYU010000256.1 GCA_019038625.1 Candidatus Latescibacterota bacterium
TCGTTATCCTGCTCTGGACCATTCCCCGCCCTGTTTATAGAAAAATGAAACTTTATTCGGTCTATGGACTATTAATAGTCAAGAGAGCTTGTAGCCGGAATCATAACCCCACTAAGGAGGTGAGGGGCTGCGGAATGCAGCGGATAATATGAGAAAAGTAGTATTATTTTCCCTCGCAGTGCTTGTGGTGATGTCGATACTCCTGACATCCATCGCGTTCGCACAGGAAAGGGTCATCATCAGATCAGGTGGTGACAAAGAGAAAAAAGCCAGGGTCGTAGATGTCAAAGGCGCCTATATCGGTATCTACATGGACGACCTCAACAGGGACAGGAAAGAGGAATTCGACTATCCGAAATCCAGGGGCGTCTGGATCATGGATGTCATAGACGATAGCCCGGCAGACAAGGCGGGGCTGGAAGATAACGATATCATCTACATGTTTGCCGGAGAGAGGGTAAGCGGCGCCGCTGAACTGAGAAAGATCATAAAGGACAAAGATCCTGGTGATACGGTGGATGTGGTGTATTACCGTGATGGTGAGAAACGGGAGATCCGGCTTGAACTGGGAGAACATTCAAAACAATACTATACGATAAATATCACAGATGACGATGAATGGTCCGGGGATGACTTTGGTGACCGGTCAATCAATCTTGGCCGGATTGGCAAGCTCGAGGCGCTGGAAATGGCGTTTATGGGTGGAGACAGGCCGCTTCTCGGAGTGAAGGTCCATGAGATGAGCGCGGACCTTGCTGAATACTTCGATGTCGATGAGGGTGAAGGAGTGCTGATTCTTGATGTCATTGAAGATTCTGCGGCAGAAGAAGCCGGGATGAAGGCAGGAGATGTGATCCTCGCTGTCGGTGACGAAGAGATCGATGATCCCCAGGCCCTGATCGAATCGCTTGGCGATTGTGATGAGGATGAAGAGACTGTCGATATCACCGTGATAAGAAAAGGGAAAAAGAAGACTTTCACACTGGATATCGATGATCTTTCGAAAGACGAACATTCTATGATCTGGGTATCTCCTTCCGGTGAAGAGCAGAATTTTAAACATTTCAAGATGAATATTCCCAAGATCAACAAGCGTTCATTGGAATTCTTCGAGGATGGGAACAAGCTCGGTGATCTGAGGCTCGACAAACTCAAAAAAGAGATCGAGACCCTGGAGAAGAGATTGAAGAAACTGGAAAAAGAGTTGGATTGACGTATTAGCGTTCAGGAGCCCTCAGACGCCACCCTGCGGGGTTCCGATAATCTGGATCCAATTAGGAAAACGCCTGGCCTGATGAAAGGTCGGGCGTTTTTTTTGCCGTCGAGGGAGGGATGTTGACGATTTTTTCGATCTGGACTTCGAAAACGGGCAGATGAGAGTTAAATCCTTTGACAGTATGGAAAAAGTAGTCTATTTTTAGGTTTGTTCCAATTCTGCCGGAGGTTTGTCTTTCGGCCATGGTCTATTATTATCCGGGACAAGGAGTGTTATCATGGATGAGAATATCCAGAATACTGACGCCGCTGCTATCGAAGAAGAAATAAAAGGCGGGTTTTTCGCTTCGCTAATCGACATCTTCCTGGATCCATCGAAAGTGTTTAAGAGGATAGGTACCGGGCTGCAATGGTGGAAAGCGTTCATAGTCCTCGCGGTGGCCAATGCCGCTATCACATGGTATTCCCTTCCGGTTCAGAGGCATCTGACAAGTCTCAATGTCAGGGGGCTTTCCGAGGAACAGCTCGATGCGACACTCCATCAGATGGAAAGTTTTGGATGGCTCGGTGTGGTCGGCGCGCCGGTGGGCCTGCTCGTCGTATTTGTGATAATTGCAGGTCTTGTGAACCTGATCGTGAACCTTACCAGCGCGAAATCAAATTTCAAGAAGACTCTCAGCCTTGTGTGCTTCACGGGAATCATCGGTGTCCTTGAGCAGATAATCAGCACTATTATAATCCACGCCAGAGGTATCGATACGATTGAAGCTGTATCAGACTCTGTCGTCAGGCTTGGCCCCGCAGCCATTCTTCCTGAAGCTACGGGCCTGCTGGCTGCTACGCTGCAGGGACTATCGGTATTCCAGATATGGTACTATGTAGTATTCACGCTGGGGATCGCTGCGATCTTCAGGATCGATATAAAGAAAGCGCTGATTCCCGCAATCGTGATGTTTGTGATCAGTGTGCTTCTTATTATGGTCAGCCAGAGTGTCACTGGCATGAGCTGATGCATCGCCGGATCATCGGCGTAAGGACTTTTTTGTTGGAGGAGCCGGAGATAAGAGACGGCAGGAATTGAAAGAAAGATTTATTTGATGAGTTGACAGGAGGTCGAGTTGAAGAAGTTTGAGACAGGCAACATTAGAAATATCATAATGGTAGGGCATCAGTCCTGCGGAAAGACGATGCTTGGAGAAGTCGTTCTTTTCAATGCAGGTGTAATAAACAGAATCGGGAAGATAGAGGACGGGAACACGGTCCTCGATTCCGCTCCCGATGAGATCGAACGCCAGATCTCGATAAACGCGAGCCTTGCCTCGTTTGAACATGGCAATTACAAGATCAATCTGCTGGACACTCCAGGATACGAAGATTTTGTTGGCGAGGTTGCGGCATCTCTCGAGGTCGTGGAAGGCGGGATAGTCGTAATCAGCGCTGATTCGGGTGTCGAGGTCGGTACCGAAAGAGTATGGAAATTCCTGGAAAACAGAGGTATTCCAAGGGTCGTCTGCATTAACAGGATGGACAAGGAACACGCGGACTATGATAAATGTCTTGCCGATGCACAGAAAACGCTGGGCGCCAAGGTGATGCCGCTTGTCATTCCGATCGGACATGGTGAGTCGTTCACGGGGGTTGTAGATCTGCTGAACAAGAAAGCCTTCATCTACAGTGGTGGTGGCAAGTTTGCCGAGGAAGAGATTCCCGCGGATATGGTTGGGCAGGTTGATGAAGCTCGTCAGGCGCTTATGGATTTTGCCGCGGAAGCTGATGATTCGCTCCTCGAGAAATTCCTGGAAAGCGGTCAGCTTAACGATGAGGAACTCGCCAGGGGAATAGCGGCGGGATGCTCGGCAGGCACCCTGGCACCCCTCGTGGTGACCTCGGCTACGAGCAATATCGGCATTAAGCAGATGCTGGATATGGTCGTTTCTCTCATGCCTTCCCCGCTGTGGAAAGAGGAAGTAGCTATTCTTCTGGATTCGGGAGAGTCAAAGATGATCAAGGCCGGTTCTTCCGAACCTGTCCTGGGTTTTGTCTTCAAGTCTCTTTCCGAGAAGCATCTCGGAGACCTCTCCTTTATCAGGACTTTCTCAGGCGAAATATCGGGAGGGAACGAGCTTTATGACTCGAACGCGGAATCGAGTGAGAGGATAGGCCAGCTATACGTGCTGCAGGGGAAGGAAAGGCAGGAGATCGACTCGATTCCCACAGGCGATATCGGAGCTGCCGTAAAGCTCAAATCGTCCAAGGTCAACCACACTCTCAGCACCAAGGCGGAGAGGACGATATTGAAGGGGATAGATTTCCCCACACCGTCACTCCATACTGCCATCGAGACTGAGGCCAAGGGTGACATGGATAAGG
>JAHOYU010000257.1 GCA_019038625.1 Candidatus Latescibacterota bacterium
GCCTATAAGGGTATAGTCGGTTCTTCCCGCCCTGTCTCCGCCCAGGGCAAATTTTGTCTTCACCGCCTTTGGGTCATCATAATCATTGAAGAGTATGATTCCCTCTTCCTCGAATTTTTGCGCATCGAATCTGCACTCACAATCGTATCGTTTGATCCGTCCTGCGATATCTGCCGAACGAGAAAGGAAATCACCGCTGTTTACAAGAGTGACATCTCCCTCTATCCGCGAATCTCCGGTCATTATGAGCCGCCCACTTACAACCCAGGCATTACCTGAGAGGACGGCGCCATCCTGAATGTCCAGGGACCCCGAGATAACAACCACAGGACCGGTAATCGAATCTCCTGCGGACAACATATATCCACCGTAGAAGAACCGTGCGTCCTTAAGGTCGAGGACGGATGTCAACCTCTCATGTGAGATCTTTTCGATGCCTGCTTCATCAGCCTGAAGACCGCTGCCCCAGGCCAGTAAAATCGACAATAATGCAGCAAATAAAATCATTCTGTCAGACAATAGACATTCAATCCTTATGGCTGTAGTATATCTTGTTAACTATCTTCCATCCGTCACTGAACCTGTATAGAGACATATAATCCGAATATATATGCTTTCCGTCCCTGTAGATCTCCACCTTGGCGATGGCCGCATTGCCAGTGACGTCGACCATGGGAAACTTGCATATGGTATCATGTTTCGGGGGCGATTGATCTTTCTTTATTCTCTTTTCGATTCCAGCGATCCACTCACCGATAGTCATCTTCCGTATTTCATCATCCCTGAAGATCAGCATATTGAAATCTTCATGAAACCCTTTCCTGATAGCGGGAATATCACGGTCGATATGGATACCTTTCACATAGGCGTTTTCTATCACTTTCTTGACGGCTGAAACTTCCTGCCCGTTCTCCGACGCGAATGAAGGCAGTGCAATACCGACTACAAACACACTAAAAATAACAACAACGATCATGCTTCTCATCATATCCTCCACAAACAAGATTTATTCTATACGCCCACACCAGGACCTTTGTTCCTGCCAACGTGAAGTATTTTATTCGCAGAACAGGCCAGTTTGCAACAGAATTGAATCTCTTAAGCCAATTATTCTGATACTTCTCCAATATTTCTCCAGGATCTATGCCTGCCTGGTCCTTATCGTTATCCACTCATACAGAACCGGTAAAACAATAAGGGTCAGAAACGTGGATGATATCAGGCCACCTATGACCACGATCGCCAACGGCCGCTGCACTTCAGATCCTGTACCGGAAGAAAGGACAAGAGGCAGCAGGCCAAGAGCAGTGGTCACAGTTGTCATAAGTACTGGCCTGAATTTCGATAGACTCCCGGCTATCACTGTCTCCCTGAGATCCAGTCCCTGTTTTCTCAAATACCCGAACCTCGATATCAGAACAAGGCCATCGGTCAGAGCGATGCCAAATAACGCGATAAAACCTATTGAAGAGGGTATGCTTACATTCTCGCCTGCCAGGGCAAGCGCAAAGACACCTCCGACAAGGGCCAGTGGAATATTGAGCATGATCAACAAGACATCCTTAAATGAATTGAATAATCCATAAAGCAAGATAAGGACAAATAACAACGTTATCGGCATGATGATCGCCAGTCTCCTGTCGGCTGCTTCCTGAAGTTCGAACTGTCCACCCCAGGCTATTCTGTATCCGGGGGGAAGATCCACAGAGTCAGCCACTACATCCTGGGCCTCTCTGACAAAGCCGCCGTTATCCCTGCCTCTTACATTGCACTGTACCGAAACATATCGCCTGGTATCTTCCCGGCTTATCTGTCTCAGGCCGGTGACCGTCTTTATCTCTGCCAGTTCGGACACAGGCACATTGAAGCCATCCGGTGTTTTAATCAGCATCCTGGCAATTGATGTCTGGTCCTCGCGGAAATCTTCATCAAACCTGGCTGTTATATCGAAAGATCTGTCTCCCTCAAATACCTGTCCCACTTCGATTCCGGCAATCGAGTTCTGGATCATGTTCTGTATCCTGTACCCGTTGAGGCCATACCTGGCTACCTGCTCGTCATCGATAATGATCTGCAACTGAGTCTGACCATCGACCTGCTCGGTCCTTACATCTGAAGCTCCTCTGATATCTGAAAGAATCGAGTTTATCTCATCCGCCTTTTCTTTCAGCAGGGCCATATCATGGCCAAAGACCCTTACAACCACAGCAGTACCCGCTCCACCTACCAGACCATCGATCTCATGCTTGACAGGTTGAGAAAAACTGTAAGTGACTCCAGGATATCCACCGACCTTTTCATCTATCAGACTGACCAGTTCTTCCTGCGAACTGACATCGGTCCATTCGTTTCCGGGCTTGAGATTGACTGTTATACAGGCGTAATTTGTGTGATGCATATGAGGGCCCACTTCACCATACCCTATATCCGCGATCACAGATTCTATCTCATCGAATTCCATGATGATTTGTGATATCTCCCTGGTCGTCACGGTAATTTCGTTAAGAGAGATATTCGGATTCATATAGGCAAGTACCTGGATGGTCCCTTCCTGAAGCGTCGGGACAAACTCCCTTCCCAGTCGCTTGAACATAAGCCCACCTGCCAACACCAGCAGTACCATCCCGGAGATCACTGTGAGTCTTCGACGCAGAAAAAACTGCAGAACAGATTTGTAATGATCCAGCATTACAGGTCCTGATACTCTGCTCTTGTCAGACTTATTCCCTCTCCTGTGAAGAAGCCGGTAGAAAACCGGAGCTATCACCAGAGCATATATCAAAGCACCCGCCATTGTGACCGATATCGCGGAGGCAAGAGGCCGAAACATCTTTCCTTCGATCTCTCCAAGAGTAAATACAGGTATGAATACAATGATGATGATTACGGTAGCAAAAAAGATCGGCCGCCCTACTTCTCCCACTGCTGAGAGTATCTTCTCTGTCGGAGTAGACAGGTCGATCGAGTCATCGAATTTTGTCTGAATCTTCTCCACCATGATAATAGTAGCATCTACTATCATACCCAGGGCTATTGCCACACCTCCAAATGATATCAGGTCACCTGGAATATTACTCCGGTACATGATTATAAATGCGAAAAGGGTCGAGAATGGCAATGAACAGAGGACTATGAGGGCATTTCGAAGATTACCGAGAAACAGAAACGAGACGAGACACACTAGGACAAGGCCCAGGATAAGAGCTGTCCTTACAGTATTAATACTGTTCCTGACCAGCGAAGACTGATCGTAGTATGTGACGACCTCGACGCCGTCCGGAAGCATACTGTTGATCTCTTCTATTCTTTCCTTCAGTCTCTCTATCACTTCAAACGAATTGGCACCGTAGGTCTTATATACGCTTCCTGTCACGATCTCGTCAACACCGTCGAATATCGCGACACCACGCCTGAACGCGTTCCCATATTCGACTCTGGCCACATCCCCGATAGAGACAGGTGTTCCTTCAAAGGAATGTATGACTATTCTTTCTATGTCTTCTATGTTATCGATGAGTCCAAGAGTCCTGACTACCAGTTCTTCCTGTCCCCGTTCAAGTATCCCTGCACCAAGATTCAAATTGTTCATGCGGGTAGCATCGATCAGGTCGTCCAGCGTGAGATCGAACTGCTGGAGTCTGCCAGGATCTACTTTTATCTGATACTGACGTACATGACCACCCTGGCTTATTACTTTCGCTATTCCTGATTGAGTCTGGATGTCTCTTTTTACTATCCAGTCCTGAAGTGTACGAAGTTCGGCGATATCATGTCCGTCTCCCTTCAGGTAGTATGCCAGGATCTTCCCCATTCCACTGGCGATAGCTCCCATTTCCAGACCATGAGTCATGTTCATGATTTGAGGTATATCCTCTTCCGCTTCCCCAATCCTCTCCGAGACAAGCTGGCGAGCGAGATATATATCCACATCATCTTCAAAATAAATGTTTACCGTTGAGAGACCAAGAGAAGATATCGATCTGACCTTCTTCACGCCGGGAATACCTCTCATTGCGACTTCCACCGGCATCGTTACAAATCGTTCCACTTCCTCGGCAGCCATGCCTTCAAGCTCCGCGAAGACCTGTACCAGATTCGGACTGATGTCGGGAAAGGCGTCAATGGACAATCTCGGCAGTGAATACAACCCTAACCCGCAGATAGCTGCGAATCCGAGAACAATCATCCATTTGTATTTCAGCGCATATTGAATAATTTTATTGATCATTCTGTTGACTCCATCTATCTAATGAGCATGCCCGTGTCCACTACAGGAGGCATCGGGTGATTTCTCCAGTTCAGCCTTTATACGAAATGAATTTGTTATGGCTATAATTTCGCCCTGCGACAATCCTGAAATAATCTCCGCTTTTTCAGCATTCCTTCTGCCGACCATGACTGATCGCAGAGTAAAACCGTCACCGTCCCAAACGAATACAACGGGACTGTCCTCCACATATTGTATAGCTGCCCCTGGAGCGACCAGGGATGCGGAGACATTATCAATAACAATCTCTGCTGTGATGAATGTGCCTGGCCTGAGCCTGCCATCTCTGTTCTCCAGAACGACTCTCGCAAGTGCAGTCCTCGTATTCCTATCCATGACTGGATCGATATGGCTTATCAGCCCTCTTGTGGCAGGCATCCCCGCTTGATCGGATATGATCACTTCCTGTCCTTCAGACAATAATCCCATGTCGGACGGATACAGCCTCAGATCAGCCCAGATAATATTCAGGTCGGAAAAGAGGAATATTTCGTCATCGCCAGTCACAGACTCCCCCTCGGCCAGATGTTTTCTTATCACAGTACCATCGAAGGGAGCCCTGATCTCGTATAACGCAAATTGTTCGATATGCGAGAAATCCAGAGCCTCCAGCATCACTCTGTCAAATCCCAGAGCGAACAACTTCCTCTCCGAGCTGTTCATGGAGATCTCCGCTTCTGCTAATCCGTTCTTAGCAGACAGAAATTCGGATTTTGAGGATATACCTTCTTTGAAAAGTTTATCCTCCCGCTCGAAAATGGACCCCGCCAGTTTCCACTTCTCAACAGAGGCAAGATATCCAGCTTTATAATCCGCGAGTTCCCGGCTCTCTATCACGGCAAGGACATCACCATTCTTCATCTGATCTCCCAGGTCGGCTTCGACAACCCTCACTATCCCGGTGACCCGTGGAACGATTTGAACTGTTCGATCCGAGTTCAATACAAGTTCGCCTCTGACGCGATGCTGAAGATCGAATATTCCCCGCCCTGCTTTCCCAATGGTGATTCCATACCTGATCATGTCTTCTTCGGTCATATGAACTACATTTTCAGAGATAGCCTCGTGTTCGTGATCGACGGACAGTTCTCCTGCAGGGTGTTCATGGCCATGATCCATATTATCCTCTTTCAGAGGAAGTTCGTGGTCATGACCTGAATGATCCTCGTCTGTACCATGTTCATGTGCATGGATGTCCACCGTATCTTCATGAGCATGTTCGTGTCCGGGATCATCTCCACTGATATTGTGATCATCATGGTCATCATCTTCTGAACACACATGCGATTGATTTTCATCTGCTTGTGGCACAGATCTCATTGACATTACAATCACGAACAGAATGACGAAAATCGCTAAAATAACCAACTTCCAGTATCTCATCATTTCCTCCTGCCATCATAGAGTCCCTCTTTATCGACAGGACTTCCGGTCAATCGTTCGATCTCCGCCCCTGCCGAATGATACCGGACAAGTGCATCGATGTACTGCGTCCTTACTTCGAACAGCATTCTTTGAGAGTCGAGGACGTTCAGATAATCGCTCTTACCATTTTCATAACTTTTCATCGATGCCGCGAATACCGCCTCCGCACTACCAAGGATATTCTTCTTCAGCTGGGAAGCTTCGATATAGGCTGATGAAAACAAGCTGTATTTTTCAAACAACTCCACGTTGACTCTGGAATGGACTTCTCTCAAGTTCTCTGCGGCACCGGCAAGTTCGTATCCTGCGCGAAGTCTTGCCCCCTGATTTCGATTACGCAGTGGAAGTGGAATTGACACGCCAAACAGCAGCAGCTTCTCACCAGACTTGTTAAACTTTTTTATTCCACCGCTGAAGCTGATATCTGGTATTGCCAGTGCATTCTCCAGATCAAGGGCCGCTTGCATCCGCTCTACTTTCAGCTCGCCCTGTCTGATCCCGTAATGACCTGTGAGCATCTCCTGAAATATCTCATATGATGGAACAGGGCTCATCGAGTCGAGGCTTCCGATGGCAGTGCCGAATACAGATCGTTCATCCCCCCACATCGAAGACAATCGCCTGCGTGCCTCATCGAGTTTTCTGGTACAGACATCATACTGAATTTTCATTCTCGATAAAATGACACGCGCTTTCTTCTCTTCCAGGTCTGCGTCCTTTCCTGCTTCGACTCTTTTTTCCACAGACCGCAAAAGCTGTTCCGATATATCAAGAAGATCTTCAGTTATTGCCATCCTCTCCTGTGCAGCGACTACCTCTATAAACGTTTTTGTAACTTCGGCAAACAGATCCAGTCTGACTTTCTCATAATCCCAACCGGCAGATTGCTGTTCCAGAGAGGCGAGCTTTATACGTTTACTCTTCTTGCCCCCGAGTTCGATTATCTTGCTCAGGCGAAAGGAAAATTCCGAACTCTGAAAACCACTCATCTCCCCGGGGCCACCCACACCATCGACTTCGACATCGAGTTCGGGATCAGGAGTGAGTCCTGCCTGGATCAACTCCGCCTCACGCGCTCTCACATTCCAGGAAAATGCTCTCAAACGGGGATTATGCATTAAAGCAAGCGATAGACATTGGGAAAGACTGATCTCTTTCAGCTCGCTTGAAGGTACCGCATACTCTTCGATATCTCCAGTTTTCGCGACCGGATGATATGTATCGTATCCGCTTCCCAGTTGTGCCGGTTCCGGCAAAACCAGGCTTTCCCCGGCATTTTTACACCCCATCCCTGCCACAGTAAAAAGCAGCAGGACAACAATTATTGATTTTCTCGACATGAACTTTTCCTCAGTTCGGTATCAGTGGGTATACCCTGTCTGATACTATTGCTGAAAGTTGAATTGAAAATGATTTCTAATAAACTCGATCAGAGGGAGATCATGTCAACATGATCACGGAACGAAGAGAGATCAGAATCGATCTCTCGCACCTGGTGGAACTGCCGATAAAACAACCTGCGATCGAACCTGTATCCTGTGGATACGATTCTATGGAAGCGGATTCGGGAGAAAAAGATCCCGGCCTGCTGCCGTCTGGAAGAGAATAATCATGTTTCTGATGATCGTGTCTGCCAGGTATGGCCTGATCACAGCTCTGACAGTTGTCTGTATGTCGGGAATGATGGATTCCACCGGTTTCGGTCGGATGGCACGAATGCCCCGAGTCATCCGCTGGATGACATCCTTCAGATTGTCCAGGTGATTCAATGCAGAATATTCCGCCTTGCAGGCAGAATCCCGTATCCGATAAGGAGAACACAGCAAACATGCATAGAATGACGATTGCTCTGTTTCTTTTTATTTTACCGGTATTCACGAACACTCAGACGCCTCTTTCTCTACTCAGGGCTTGAACTCAGTATTATCCCCCTGCAAGAAGTATACAATATTCCAATAGTAAGATTCCAATTAATTCAGACTCCGGCAATTTTCCATAAGACCCGTGATCAAGAACCTAGACACTATAGATCCGGCTGGACCCCTTGATTTTCGTGGGTTAGTCTGGGACTA
>JAHOYU010000258.1 GCA_019038625.1 Candidatus Latescibacterota bacterium
GGTCCGATGAGATCGACGCGGGCAACTGGTTCATGATACTGATGGAGGACAATGTCGCTTTCGGCAGATCCGATCCGGACTCCGACCCCTGCGGATACAGAGCTGTACTTACTATGCGACTGGCAGAGATGCATTATGGTATCCATGGGCTGGCTGAAGGGCTTCTGGAAAAAGATAAACGCCACATAAGGCCGAAGGAGACAGATCTGATCGCCCTGCTCGAATCAGGAACGATTGATTATATCTTTCTATACAGGTCCGTCGCTGAGCAGCACGGGCTGGATTTTATTATCCTTCCCTCCGAGATCAATCTGGCAGATCTGGAAATGGCAGGGTTCTACGAAAAGGCCTCGGTAAAGATATCCGGAATAAAGCCGGGGTACTGGATAGTCAAAAAAGGCGCGCCGATGGTATACGGTGTGACCATACCTTTGAACGCTCCTCATCCTGAGATCGCCCGTTCGTTTGTCGAGTACCTGCTGGCCGGAGACCTGGGTATGGCTGTGATGAGGGAATGCGGCCAGCCATCAGTGGTTCCTTCATATACGGACACCTATGATGCTCTGCCGGAAAGCCTGCGACAATTCGCCCTGCCGGAGAGACCGGAAGATCAATAGTCCGGAGTGCCGTGCTGGCAATTGGGGAAATATGGATATGGTGACAGGGGAATCCTTATGAGAATATTCCGCGGTGAGATGACGCATCTTGTATTTGCGGCGCTGGGTGGGCTTGTCCTGCTCTTTATCATAGCGCCTCTTGCGGGGATGTTTCTGAGCGTTACACCTGGAGATCTCTCGGAATCAGTCATCGACCCGGAGGTTTCGAGGAGCGTCAGAGTCACCCTGTTCACTTCGATGGGAGCCACCCTGATCATGGCTCTTGGTTCTGTACCGCTCGCCTGGCTGCTGGCCAGGAAAGATTTTCCACTGAAGCAATTGATAAACGGGATAATCGATCTTCCGATAGTGATACCGCATTCAGCTGCTGGCATAGCTCTGCTGGGGGTGATAGCGAGAGGGACTCCCATGGCACGTCTCGCTGAAAAGGCGGGGTTCGAGTTTGTCGGCGGTTACGCCGGGATAATGGCGGCGATGGCTTTCGTCAGTGTTCCTTTCCTTGTAAACTCCGCAAGGGACGGGTTTGCCGCTGTTCCCAGGCAGCTGGAAAAAGCAGCCCTCAATCTCGGCGCCTCCCCGGTAAGAGTCTTCTTTACCATATCGGTCCCGATCGCCTGGCGATCGATACTGTCCGGTCTGATCCTGATGTGGGCGCGCGGGATGAGCGAGTTCGGCGCGGTCCTTGTCGTCGCGTACCATCCGATGATCACACCGGTGTTGATCTATGAAAGGTTCGGAGCCTTCGGCCTGAAATACGCGCGGCCTGTCTCGGTCCTCTTCGTTACGATATGTCTTCTCTTTTTCATCACGTTCAGGGTGATAGCGGGGAGGAGGAGAGATGCTCAGGGTTGAGGGATTATCGAAAAGTTTCGGGTCATTTTCGATGAATGATGTTTCGTTCGATGTGTCAGAAGGAGAATATTTTGTCCTCCTCGGTCCTTCAGGTACGGGCAAGACTGTACTCCTCGAGACACTGGCCGGGATGATGGAGGCCGATGATGGCAGGATCACCCTCAACGGGAGAGATATTACAGGAGAAAGTGTACAGAAAAGAGGAATAGGCCTGGTCTTCCAGGATCAGGCCCTCTTCCCGCATATGACGGCACGGGCAAATATAGCGTATGGACTGCATGGAAGAATGGCCGGAAAGAATGCAATGCAGGCAAGAGTGGAGGAACTTGCTGAGGAGATGGAGATTTCTCATCTCCTTGAACGAAAGCCGGGTACCCTGTCAGGCGGTGAAGCCCAGAGAGTGGCACTGGCCAGAGCCCTCGGTGCCGAACCGGATTGCCTCCTGCTCGATGAGCCACTCTCTTCACTCGACACTGGTGCACGTTCGAGGATGAGAGGACTGCTCCGAAGACTGAACCGGAAGAAGATGACGATAATACATGTTACTCATGACTATGAAGAGGCCCTTTCGCTCGCGTCGCGAGTCGGGATAATGGAGGGCGGCCGCATTGTTCAGATCGATTCTCCCGAAAGGATATTTCGCGATCCCGGCTCCGAATTCGTGGCAAGATTCGTCGGGATAAGGAATTTTTTCAGGGGAAGGATCGAGAGACAGACAGTTGCGGATCCAGGAGACCATGTCTCTGGAGGAGACTTCTCTGCAGGAGCAGAACATGTCGCTGCAGCAGAGCCGGTCTTCATATCGGATGGAATAAAGCTCGATATCCTGACATCACTGGACGCCGGAGATGCGGTCGTGGTGATCAGATCCGAGGACATAACAGTCTCTACCGAACCGGTATCCTCGAGCGCTCGAAATGTGATCGCCGGTGTCATTGTAGACATTGCTCCTGTCCGTGGCGGAATCGAGATATTGATCGATGCTGGTGTGGAACTTGCCGCTACGGTCACTTCACGATCAGTGGAGAGACTTAGGCTTGAGATAGGTACAAGGGTATTTTCTTCGATAAAAGCCAGCGCGATAAAGGTGCTCGACGGGTAAGTAACGGCTGAGAGTCCGGGTGAATAAGGCTGGGCCTTTCACGGTGAAGGGACCAGCGAACGGGAGAACGATCATGGAACCTGGAGTGAAACTGTATATAAATACAGATGAGAGGGAAGGCCTTTTCGGAGACGGGAAGTATCTTCTGCTCAAGTCGATAAGTGAACTTGGTTCATTGAGAAAAGCTTCGATCAAACTGGGCAGGGGATACAGGAAAGCCTGGGACGATATCCGGAGGACGGAAGAAGGTCTCGGCAGAAAGATCGTCCTGAGGTCCAGAGGTGGATCCGGTGGCGGGTCGACGAGGCTGACCCCGTTCGGAGCTGAACTGCTTGAAGCCTGGGAAAGATACCGGAACGAAGTCTCGGTATGCCTAGGGAGAGCCTGGGATGAACAATTGCGCGGGTTGCTGGAATAAATAGACGAAAACAGGCAAGACGCATAGTGTCGAAGAGTGTCAGGGAAGGACAGATATGGACAGGGAGAAACTGACAGAATTGATCCGGGAAAGTGCTATTGAGAGAGATGGGAAAAAAGTAATGCCGTGCCCCAAGGCATTTATGCTTGCCGGTGAATACGGCGTGTCTCTGAAAGAGATCGGTGAGTGCTGCAATGAGTCCGATATCAGGATATCGAACTGTCAACTGGGGTGTTTTAAGTAATGAAGACGATCGTGATCGCCGGTGCTCATTCGAAGGTAGGAAAAACAGGGCTGGCAGGGAGTATCTGTTCTATGGTGAAGGGAGCCGTTCATATCAAGATCGGTCACGGAACGGTAAAGAAGAATATGGACAATATTTTCTTTCCTCAAGGCACGCCATTTCGGGATATCCAGGAGAAGTACAATGACGCGCCTTTTCTTGTGATAGAGAGTGGGGCCGTCACCGCGGAGTTCGAGCCGGATTGTCTTATCTATCTTCCCGGTGGTGAACCGAAACCGGGTGCAGATGAGATCAGAAAGGTCGCTGACCTTGTAAGGGGAGAGGTGGTCGGCATGGACAGGCTTGTTGCCCTGTCTGGAAGGCTGGGCCTGTCGCTGGATAAAGTCGAGATGATCGCGGATGTTGCAGGAGTTCAGGCAGGGGTGAATAAACCTGTGAAAGAGATGGTCACGTTCGATGAGGCCTTCGAGGCAGTCATGACTTCTGCATCACCGCTCGGAAGCGAGGAGATATCCATTGAGGATGCTGTTGGCAGAGTTCTTTCTATGGATATCATCTCCGATATGGATATGCCGCCCTTCGACAAGTCGGCGATGGACGGGTATGCCTGTAGAAAGGCGGATCTTGCCACCCGGATGAAGATCGTTGCCACGATTCCCGCCGGAGAGATCCCGACGGTTGAGATCGGCTCTGGCGAATGTGTGAAGATAATGACAGGTGCCGCTATCCCGGCAGGAGCGGACGTGGTAGTGAAGGTGGAGGATACGGAAGAGTCCGGCGGGATGATGATAGTCAAAGAAAAAAGCAACGCGGTAAATATCTGTTACAGGGCAGAAGACGTCTCGGCCGGGGATACGGTCCTTCTCTCCGGCAGGTCGGTCGGGCCGGTGGAGATAGCGGTGCTGGCCGCGGTCGGCAGAACGAGCATAAAGGTCTTTAGAAAACCACGGCTCGGGATCATTGCTACCGGCAGTGAACTGGTGGAGCCTGGAGAAAAGCCGTCGGGTGCGCAGATCAGGAACAGCAACAGTTACCAGCTTGTAGCCCAGGCGAAAATCTCCGGGTTTGATGCCGATTATATGGGGATCGCGGGAGATTCTCCGGAAGAGATCGCCAAAGTTCTCGACAGTGCCGCGGCTTCATCAGACATCGTGATATTGTCCGGAGGCGTCTCCATGGGAGACTACGATTACGTTCCCGGAGTGATACAGAAGAGTGGTTTCGATATTCTTTTTCGTAAGGTAGCCATCAAACCAGGCAAGCCCACTGTTTTCGCAAGAGGAAAGGATAAATATATTTTTGGCCTGCCAGGCAACCCCGTGTCGACCTTTGTACTCTTCGAGATACTTGTGCGGCCGTTCGCGTCGCGGTTGATGGGGATGGACTACGATCCCGTAAAAGTGAGAGCCAGGCTGTCTGTTCCGATCAGAAGGAAAAAGACCGCAAGGAAGTCTTATATCCCCGTCATTCTGGATGATGTCGGGTCCGTCCGCCCTGTCGAGTATCATGGCTCGGCGCATATCCATGCTTATGCGGGAGCCGACGGCATCATCTCGATGGAGCCGGGAGTGAGCTGCCTGGAAAAGGGTGGAGAAGTGGATGTGATCCTCTTATGACGACAGATGGACATGGAAGAAATATCGATTACCTGAGAATATCGGTGACGGACCGGTGTAATTACCGTTGCGTCTACTGCATGCCTGAAGATGGGATAAGGCTGAAGGGCCATGATGAGATCCTGACTTTCGAGGAGATAGTCAGGATAGCCGACGCTGCCGGAGAACTCGGCTTCAGGAAGCTCAGGCTCACAGGTGGCGAACCGCTTGTAAGGAGAAATATAGAACGGCTCGTGGGGATGATCAGTAACACCGGGTACTACAACGATATTTCGATGACGACAAACGGTACGATGCTCAGCCCTATCCTGGCCCTGACGCTCAGGGACATGGGGCTGGACAGGATAAATATCTCTCTCGACACTCTCGACTCAGAGCGATTTGCGGAGATCACGAGGGGTGGTGACATCGATGAAGTATTTGACGGAATCGAAGCGGCGAAGAGGGCAGGGTTCGATCCTGTGAAGATAAACATGATCATATTCGATACGACTACGCTGGAGGAAGTCGAATCGATGAGGACATTCTGCGGAGAGCATGGCCTGTTGCTCCAGACGATAAAACATTTTTCCCTGTACAGGATGGTCGACAGCGGGCAGGTCCACTCGTTCGACAGGCCGATGCCCTGCAGCAGGTGCGACAGGCTGAGATTGACGGCCGACGGCTATCTCAAACCCTGCCTGTTCTCCAATAACGAGATCAAGGTAGACATGGACGATATAAAGGGATCGATACTGAAGTCCGTCGGGGAGAAACCTCTTGAGGGGAGCTCCTGCTGCAACAGGTCGATGTATCAGATCGGAGGGTAGTATGAAGAGATTTTCACATATTGGTCAGACCGGAGAAGTGAAGATGGTAGATATCTCCGGCAAGGAGATCGAAAAGCGTACGGCGGTCGCTGCGGGGGCCATCCTGATGTCGGAGGAGACTGTCGCCATGATCAGCGAGGGCCTGCTGAAGAAGGGTGACCCGCTGGCAACCGCACGGATAGCGGGGATAATGGCCGCAAAAAAGACATCCGATCTGATCCCACTCTGCCATCCACTTCCGATAGCAAAAGTCGGAGTCGATTTCAATATTGGGCAGGACAGGATCGATATCGAGGCGACAGTGGTAACTACCGCGATGACGGGTGTCGAGATGGAGGCGCTCACAGCCGTAGCGGTCGCGGGGCTCACCATCTATGATATGTGCAAGGCTGTGGACAAATCCATGACGGTCTGCGAGATCAGGCTTGTAAGCAAGAAGAAGGAAAAGAAGTGAAAAAGAGATTCAGGGTATTGTCGGTGAATATATCCGCCGAAAAGGGGACCGTGAAAAAACCGGCCGATGAGGCAAGGGTCATCGCCGGGCAGGGGATGAAGGATGACGCTCACGCGGGGGACTGGCACAGGCAGGTCTCCCTTCTCGCCATAGAGGACATCGATACGATGCGGGCGAAGTTACCCGAGATCTCTCCCGGGGATTTTGCGGAAAATATCACTACTGAGGGAGTCGATCTCCCGTCACTTCCGGTGGGCACCGTCCTCTCTATTGGAGATGTAAAGCTTGAAGTGACGCAGATCGGAAAGGACTGCCACGCGGGCTGCGAGATACTGGCGAAGACCGGCGAATGTGTGATGCCGAAGAGAGGCATCTTTGCAAGGGTGCTTGAAGGTGGGGTGATCTCAAGTGAAAGTGCTGGTTCTTACGATATCTGACAGGGCTTCCAGGGGAGAGTACGAGGACCTTTCCGGGCCGGCCGTGGAAAAGATCCTTCTGGAAGGTATGGAAGACACCATCGTGGAGAGGTCGATCGTTTCAGATGACGGGCCTGCTATCGAAAACGTTCTCAGGGCTTCGGGGACCTTCGACATCATACTCACCACAGGGGGGACCGGCCTCGGACCCCGCGACGTCACTCCGGAAGCTACTCAGCGGGTCTGTGACAGGATCATTCCCGGGATAGGAGAATATCTGCGCGGCGAATCTTTTCGTGAGACGAAGTCGGCCGTTTTGTCGAGGGGAACAGCCGGGATGATCGGAAAGACAATAGTGGTAAACATGCCCGGTTCTGTAAAAGGCGCTTTGTTCTGCGCCGGGCTTCTTGTCGATATTCTTCCCCACGCCCTGGCTATGGCCAGGGGAGAAGGTCACTGACATGGAACCGGCCAGGCATCGTGCCAGCTTCCGATTCTACGCGGAACTGAACGATTTTCTTCCCGCTCAGAGACGGCAACGACCCTTCGATTATTCTTTTGGTGGAAGGCCGGGGATCAAGGATGCCGTAGAGGCAATCGGAGCGCCGCATCCCGAGGTTGATCTTATAATCGTAAACGGCGTGTCGGTCGATTTCAGCTATAGACTTTCTGACGGTGATGTAGTTTCGGTCTATCCTGTATTCGAGGCTCTCGATATTACTCCGATTGTCCGACTCAGGCCGACACCCCTGCGGGAAACATGTTTTATACTCGATGTCCATCTTGGAAAACTCGTCCGCAGGCTCAGGCTTCTGGGGTTTGACTGCGCGTACGACAGCCAGGCGGACGACCGGGAGATAATCACCCGCTCGATCTCTGAACACCGCATAATCCTTACCAGGGATGTTGCCATGTTGAAGTCCGGGGATGTGACGCACGGATGCTGGGTCCGGGCGACCGATCCCAATGTACAGGTCCGGGAAGTCATCGATCGTCTCGATCTTCGCGGACAGGTCCGCCCCTTTATACGCTGTACGGTCTGCAACGGGTTAATAGAGCCTGCTGACAGGGAAGAGGCGATGAACGAAGCTCCGGAGAAAGTCAGGACGTGGTGCGAGGAATATTTCAGGTGCAGTGCATGCGGAAAGCTCTACTGGAAGGGAACACACTTCGACAGTCTCGACCGGCTTGTCCGGGATATCACAGAGCCAGATTGTTCCTGATGGATGTCCTGGATCAGGTAGTCTCCGCCAGCGCGACCTCGCTGTATTCTGCTTTCAGTTCATCGAGTAGTTCCTTGACAGCCATGATCCTGTCGACTCTCCATGCGTTGGAGCCGGCGAATGTCACTCCATCCTGCATGTGTCCCTTCGCCGCGTCTGTGAGGGCCAGAGCTATGCAGTAACGGGCATTTTTGATGTCGCAGTTCCTGATGCACTGGTACATACATGTGTATGGTTTTTTAATCCCATTAGCCACATCGGAAATATACTGGTTCAGGATCGCGCGTCCCGGCAGTCCTACGGGACTGTCGATGATCCGCAGTTCTCCTTCTTTACATTCTACATAGGCCTGCTTGAAGTTGGGGTGGGCATCGCATTCATCGGTAGCGACAAATCTCGTACCCATCATCACTCCGGAGGCATTCATAGTTTCAAAGGCATCGAAGATATCTTTGCCCGTATAGATGCCGCCAGCCGCGATCACCGGGATATCTTTCCCGAACTTATCACGGAAAGGGATCATTGCCTCGACCACTGCGGGAACGAGCTTCTGAATGGAAAAATCGGGATTGTCGATGTCGGGCTTTTTGAACCCTATGTGACCACCGGCCATTGGGCCCTCTACGACGACCGCGTCCGGGATGCATTTAAAGTTTTTTGCCCAGTAGGTAAATATCAATTTTGCGGCTCTCGCCGATGAGATCTTTGGGACCATCTTGATCCTGAAGTTCTGGAGCTCCTCTATGGAGACATTTCCAGGCCTTGTCAGCGGCAGTCCCGCGCTGAGGAACGCAATGTCTGCGCCACTGTTTTCGGCGGTAAGGATCAATTCTCCATAATCGCTGAGGGCAAGCATGATATTAACGCCTACAAGGCCGTCCCCCGATATTTCCTTGGCTCTTTTGATCTCTTTCGCCAGTGCCCTGTTGTTTGATGCCGAGACGTCCTCAATGAAGTTGGGTTCCAGCCTGCCGATCCCGGCGGTGGCGATGGTGCCGATCCCGCCCTCTTTCGCGACGGCCCCGGCCAGCCCTGACAGAGAAATGCCTACACCCATACCACCCTGGACGACCGGAATCTTCGCGGTCAGGTCATCAATTCGCAGTTCAGGCATATTTATCATTGACATTCCTTTGTTTTGCGCCTTATGTTAACCATGTTAACATAAGATTATATTCGAATGTTAACCGTGTCAACATAATAAGTCAGCTTTTCGGGCAATAATCCAGCGATTTTATTGAAAAACGATGAAAAATAATAAAAAGAGCTATCATCATGGAAATCTCAAGGCGGCACTGGTCGAGGAAGTGACCCGGATCGTCATAGAAGAAGGCGTAGATAATGTTACAGTCAGGACTGTAAGTGAAAATATTGGAGTATCGAGACCTGCCCTGTACAGACA